>NZ_JNIQ01000001.1:0-15000 GCF_000702585.1 Exiguobacterium aurantiacum DSM 6208
CGTCCCGGCATGGAACACACGGACGTCTTCCGGCAAACGCTCAAAACCGGATAACACTTGTCCTGACACCGCTATCGACGGATAGCCTTCCGCCGCCACGACGACCCCAATCGTGTAAGCGTCAAGCCACTCGATCGCGTACGTTTTTTTGGCGACGACCGCTTCGATGACGTCAAGGAGAGGTGAGGCAAGGTTCGGCACGATCACTTCGGTCTCCGGGTCCCCGAAACGCGCATTGAACTCGATCACTTTCGGCCCGTCAGCCGTCAAGATGAGTCCCGCATATAAGAAGCCTTCAAACGGTGTCCCCCGCTCGACCATCGTCTTCGCGAGCGGATGAAGCACTTGTTCGACCGCCTCGTCATAAACGCTTTCCGCAAGATGAGACATCGGGCTATACGCACCCATCCCGCCCGTGTTTGGTCCTGCATCGTTGTCATAGGCGCGTTTATGGTCTTGCGACGTGATCATCGGGATGACATGTCCCCCCGAAACGAACGCCATGAGCGAGAACTCTTCTCCGTCCAAAAACTCTTCGATGACGACACGCGACTGCGCACCGAACTTATCGGTCGTAAAGATGTCCGTAATCGCTTCTCTTGCTTCTTCAAGCGAGAAAGCGACCGTCACCCCTTTCCCGGCGGCAAGTCCGTCCGCCTTGACGACGAGCGGGGCCCCGATCGCTTCGATATATGCCAGAGCCGAGGCCGCGTCGGTGAACGTCTCGTAGGCCGCGGTCGGAATGTTCGCCTGTTGCATGACTTCCTTCGCGAACGCCTTGCTGCCTTCAAGCAGAGCGGCGGCTTTCGTCGGGCCGAAAATACGCAAGTTTTCTTTCTCGAACGCGTCGACGACTCCGGCCATGAGCGCCGACTCCGGTCCGACGATCGTCCAACCGATCTGTTCCGCCTTAGCGAACGTGACGAGCGCCGCGACGTCCGTCTCTTCGATCGGCACGCACGTCATGCCGTCCATGTTGAGATTGCCCGGGGCGACGAAAACGTCGTGCCCGTCTTGTTTCAATTTCCAGGCGAGTGCGTGTTCCCGCCCACCGCGTCCAATGACGAGTACGTTCATCGTATCGCTCCTCTCAGTGTTTGAAGTGTCGGACTGAAGTGAATACCATCGTGATACCATGACGGTTCGCCGCCTCGATCGACTCTTCGTCTCGAATCGAGCCGCCTGGCTGGATGATGGCTGTGATGCCGGCCGCTGCCGCTGCTTCGACCGTATCGCCCATCGGGAAGAACGCATCGCTGCCGAGTGCCGCACCCATTGCGCGTTCACCGGCTTGTTCGAAAGCGATTTTCGCCGCCCCGACCCGGTTCATCTGTCCAGCCCCGATCCCAATCGTCGTCTCATCTTTCGCCACGACGATCGCGTTCGACTTCACATGTTTGACGACACGCCAAGCGAGCTTCAAATCTTCCCATTCCGCTGCTGTCGGGCGCCGATCCGTCACGATTTGGCACGAGGCGTCGTCGAGCGTCATGTCGTCCCCGTCTTGCACGAGCAGGCCGCCGGCGACTGCCGTCAACCGCGATCCGGTCATCTGTCCCATATCGAGCGTCAACAGACGTAAGTTCTTCTTCTCTTTCAATCGGTCAAGTGCTGCCTCGCTAAAGGATGGGGCAATGACGATTTCGAGGAAGATGTTTCGAAGCGCTTCTGCCGTCTCGAGGTCGACTTCCCGGTTCAACGCGACGATGCCCCGAAAATCGAGACCGGGTCGGCCGCATGGGCCCGTGTGAACGCTTGGTGAATCGTTTCGCCGACGGCGACACCGCACGGGTTCATATGTTTGACGACGACCGCTGCCGGTTCCGTCAATTCGGTGAGCGCTTCGAGCGCCGCATTCGTGTCTTGGATGTTGTTATATGAGAGCTCTTTCCCGTGGAGTTGCACCGCATTCGCAAGCGTCATTCCGTTATAGAGCGGCGTCTTATAAAATGCTGCCTGTTGGTGCGGGTTCTCCCCGTAACGAAGGTCTTGTACTTTTTCGTACGTGACCGTGAGCTGGTCCGGGAACGTCTCGCCGATCTGTCGACCTAAATAGTCTGCGATCAACGCGTCGTACGCCGCCGTATGCCGGAACGCTTTCGTTGCCAGGCGTTGTCTCGTCTCAAACGACGTCCCGCCGTCCCGCACTTCTTGTGCGACTGACACATAGTCAGCCGGGTCGACGACGACCGTCACGCTCGCATGGTTTTTCGCTGCCGAGCGGAGCATACTCGGCCCGCCGATGTCGATGTTCTCAATCGCCTCGTCATACGTCGCGTTTTCTTTCGCGATCGTCTCTTTGAACGGATATAAGTTGACGACGACGTAATCGATCGGCTCGATATGATGGTCTTTCATCTGTTCGACGTGCGAGTCTAAATCGCGCCGTCCGAGAAGTCCGCCATGCACGAGCGGATGGAGCGTCTTCACGCGACCGTCGAGCATCTCTGGAAACGACGTCACTTCCGAGATGTTTTTCACCGGCAACCCTGCCGCGACGAGTGCCGCCTCTGTCCCACCCGTTGAGATGAGTTCAATGCCAGCCTCATGCAAAACGCCCGCAAGTTCAATGATTCCTGTCTTATCTGACACACTAAGTAATGCTCTCACTTGAAAACCTCCTGTTGAATGAACACTTGATGTAACACGTGCGGGTAGAGCGCATGCTCGACCGCTTGGATCCGCTTTGCCGCTTCTGCGGGATCACAGTCCGTAATCTCTACTTCGCGCTGGGCGATGATTGGTCCCGTGTCCATCCCCGCATCGACGTAATGGATGGTGACACCGCTGACGTCTACGTCCGCGGCGAGCGCTTGTCCAATCGCGTCTTTTCCGGGGAACGCCGGGAGGAGAGATGGATGGATGTTGATGATCCGGCTCGGATACGCCTCGAGCAAGACGTCCCCAATCAAACGCATATAGCCTGCCAAGACGATATATTCGACGCGCAGCGTATGCAACAAGACAAGAATCTCTTCTTCAAAGTCTTGTTTCGACGCATACGCTTTCGGTGTGAACGAAAAGCTCGGGATATGATATTGATCAGCCCGTTCAAGTACTTTCGCATCCGGTTTGTCCGTGACGAGCAGCACGCATTCCCCAGACAGCTCGCCGCGTTCGATTGCTTGCCAAATCGCTTCGGCGTTGCTGCCTGAACCGGAGGCGAAGATGGCGAACCGCTTCACTGGTCGACCCCCATGATGCGGACACCTGGCTTCGCGTCGACCTTTCCAATCCGGTGCGACGTCTCCCCGGCGCGTTCGAGTGCCGCTTCAACCACCGCGACATCCTCTGGGCGGACGGCGATCATGAAACCGATTCCCATGTTAAAGACGTTGAACATCTCTTGCTTCGAGACGTGGCCGACTTGTTCGAGCCAATCGAAGACCGGGAGACTTGGCCAACTCGACGCATCGAATGTGACGCCAAGTCCTTCTGGCAGCATCCGGGGCACGTTCTCATAGAAGCCACCGCCCGTGATATGGGCCATCCCTTGGACGAGTCCGGTCGAAATCGCCGCTTTCGCCGCCTCTGAGTAGATGCGGGTCGGCAACAACAACGCATTGCCGAGCGTCGTATCGAGCATCGCGATCTCATCCGTGTAGGCGAGTCCTTGCGCTTCGACGATATGACGGACGAGTGAGAAGCCGTTCGAATGGACGCCGGATGAGGCGAGCCCAAGGACGATATCTCCTGCTTCGATCGTCCGTCCGTCGATCAGTGCCTCTTTCTCGACGACACCGACGGCGAATCCAGCGATGTCGTACTCCCCGTCCGGATACATGCCCGGCATCTCGGCCGTCTCACCTCCGACGAGGGCACAGCCCGCTTGGACACAACCTTCAGCGACACCGGCGACGATACGCTCAAGCTTCGCCGGATCGGCTTTGCCGGTCGCGATGTAGTCTAAGAAATAGAGCGGTTCGGCACCATGGACGAGGCAGTCGTTGACACACATCGCCACACAGTCAATCCCAATCGTATCATGTTGGTCGAGCGCGAACGCGAGTTTCAGCTTCGTCCCGACACCATCTGTCCCGCTCACGAGGATCGGATGCTTCAGTTGCATCGACCCGAGATCAATCATCGCACCGAAACTGCCAAGGCCGGTCATGACCTCAGGACGCATCGTCCGTGCGACGTGACGCTTCATGCGCGATACCGCCTCATAGCCTGCCTCTAAATTCACACCCGCTTGTTCATATCTTAAACTCATCGTCAGTCCCCCTCAAGCTTTTGTCTCTGTCACAAGTTCCGCCAGTTCTGTCGGATAAAGTCCGGTGAAGCAAGCGGCACACTGCCCGCGCAAGTTCCCTTCGAACGGCCGGTCAATCGCGTCGACCGTCCCTTCTAACGAGAGAAATGCAAGTGAGTCGGCCCCAATCTCTTCTTTAATCTCTGTAATCGATTTGGTGGCCGCAATCAACTCTTCCTTTGATGATGTATCGATGCCGTAATAGCACGGATGCTTGATCGGTGGTGACGTGATGCGGACGTGCACTTCGGTCGCCCCGGCTTCACGGAGCATCTTCACGATCCGCCGGCTCGTCGTGCCCCGGACGATGGAATCATCGACCATGATGACGCGCTTGCCGTTCACGACGCCGCGAAGCGCTGATAATTTCATTTTGACGCCTCGCTCCCGTAGCTCTTGCGACGGTTGGATGAACGTCCGCCCGACGTAACGGTTTTTGATGAGTCCCATCTCATACGGGATGCCGCTCGCTTCGGCGTAACCGATCGCTGCCGAAATGCTCGAATCGGGAACTCCGGTCACGACGTCCGCCTCGACCGGCGCCTCATCGAACATCTTTTTCCCCATCGCTTTCCGGGCCGTATGGACGTTGACCCCGTCGATGATCGAGTCTGGCCGTGAGAAGTAGATGTATTCCATCGAACACATCGCCCGGACCGCCGCTTCACTGTAACGCTCGGACGTGATGCCGTCCGCTGTGATCATGAGAAGCTCTCCCGGCTCGACGTCACGGACGTATGTCGCCCCGACGACGTCGAACGCACACGTCTCGGAAGCGAACACGTACGCACCGTCCTCGGTCTGACCGAGTGAGAGCGGACGGAGACCGTGGACATCGACCGCGACGTAAAGAGCATCTTCTGTCAAAAAGAGAAAGGCGAACGCTCCGACGAGACGGGCCAAGCTATCCGAAATCCGTTCTTTCAGTGAATTCCCGCGGCTCCGCTTGATCAAATGGGCGACGACTTCTGTGTCCGATGTCGTCTGGAAAATCGCGCCTTCCGCCTCGAGCATATGTTTCAGTTCGGTCGCATTGACGAGGTTCCCGTTATGCGCCATCGCCAAGTCGCCGGTGAGTGATTTGAAGTGGAGCGGTTGGACGTTCTCGAGCGTGTTTCCACCCGCTGTCGAATAGCGGACGTGCCCGATGGCGTGATGTCCGGTGAGTGCGTCGAGTGACGGCTCATCGAACACTTCGGCGACGAGCCCAAGCCCACGCTTCGCGTTCAAACGTTTCCCGTCCGCCGTGACGATGCCCGTCCCTTCTTGGCCCCGGTGTTGCAGGCTATGCAGGCCGTAGTAGGCGAGATGAGACGCGTCGATGTGTCCGTAGACGCCGAACACACCGCACTCCTCATTCATGCCTCGGATGTCATATAACATGGAATAGCTCCTTCCCATACACGTTCAAGTTCGGCGACATTCATTTCAATGAGACGGTCGCTCGCTCGGATAATCAGTTGTGGTGTTTCGGTCACATGTCCGATGCGCGTGGCGTTCGTCAACGTCTCGAAGCGGTCCGCTTGGTCGGCCACGACCGTGACGAGGAAGCGTGATTGTGACTCACTGAAAAGTGTCGTCACGAGATCTGTCTCGACGCTCACGTCTAAGCCGAAACCAGTCCCAAACACGAGCTCAGGAAGCGCTGCGGCGAGTCCGCCTTCAGACACGTCGTGGGCCGCTGTGACGAGTCCTTCACGAATGGCTGAAAGGAGCGCTTGTTGATTCGTCCGTTCTGTCGCCAAGTCGAGTGTCGGCGCGTGCCCGCTCACTTTGCCGTCTTGTAGCATTTGCAGCGCACTGCCGCCGAACTCAGGCTTCGTCTCACCGAGCAAGAAGACGACGTCGCCTGCCGTTTTGGCGAACGAAGTCGTGATATGTTCACGCTTCTCAATCAAACCGACCATGCCGACGACCGGTGTCGGATAGATGGCCGTGCCGTTCGATTCATTATAAAGCGAGACATTTCCTCCGATGACCGGTGTGTCGAGCGTCCGACACGCCTCAGCCATGCCTTCGACGGCTTGATCGAGTTGCCAGAACCCTTCCGGTTTGTCCGGGCTACCGAAGTTCAAGCAGTCCGTGAGCGCCAACGGTTCAGCCCCGCTCGCGACGATGTTGCGTGCCGCTTCGGCGACCGCGATGGCACCGCCGACACGTGGGTCGAGGTAGACGTATTTCGCGTTGCAGTCCGTCGTCATTGCGATTGACTTCTCGGTATCACGGATGCGGATGACGGCCGCGTCACTGCCTGGCGCGACGACGGTCGACGTTTGGACCATATGGTCGTACTGCTCGTACACCCAACGCTTCGAGGCAATCGTCGGCATGGCAAGGACCTCTTTCCACGTCGCGAGGACATCTGTGACGACCGGTCGTACCGGCGCCATCGCTTGGAATGCCTCATAGTAGGCCGGAACTTTTGACGGCTTATGATAGACCGGTGCGTCTTCGGCGAGCGCGTCGACCGGTACTTCCGCCGCGATTTCGCCGTGATGGACGAGACGAAGTACTTTTTCTTCGATGACTTCGCCGACTTTGATCGCATGAAGTCCCCACTTCGTGACAATCGCTTCAATCTCGTCTTCATGTCCTGCCTTGACGACGAGGAGCATCCGTTCTTGCGATTCCGACAACATCATCTCGTAAGGTGTCATCCCTGACTCACGTTGCGGGACGAGGTCGAGGTTCATCTCGATGCCCATCCCAGCTTTTGATGCCATCTCGGCAGAAGACGAGGTGAGACCGGCTGCGCCCATGTCCTGGATGCCGACGAGGGCTGGGTGCTTGATGACTTCAAGACATGCTTCAATCAACAGCTTCTCCATGAACGGGTCCCCGACTTGGACGGCTGGACGTTTCTCGTCCGCATCTTCTCCGAGTTCTTCCGAGGCGAACGTCGCCCCGTGAATCCCGTCACGCCCTGTCGTCGCACCGACGTACATGACCGAGTTGCCGACTCCTTCCGCGATCCCTTTTTGAATGTCTTCGTGGCGGATGAGTCCGACGCACATCGCATTGACGAGCGGGTTGCCGGCGTAGGCCGGGTCGAACGCGACTTCCCCGCCGACCGTCGGGATGCCGACACAGTTGCCGTAACCGGCGATCCCAGAGACGACATGGCCGAATAAATGTTTCACACGTGATTCGTTCAAATCTCCGAAGCGGAGCGAGTTGAGCAGAGCGACGGGCCGCGCACCCATCGAGAAGATGTCGCGGATGATGCCGCCGACCCCTGTCGCCGCTCCTTGGTATGGTTCAATCGCGGACGGATGGTTATGGCTCTCAATTTTGAAAGCGACCGCTTGCCCGTCACCGATGTCGACGATTCCTGCCCCTTCCCCTGGTCCTTGAAGGACATGTTTCCCGGTCGTCGGGAACTTACGGAGCACAGGCTTCGAGTTTTTGTACGAACAGTGTTCTGACCACATGACCGAAAACAAGCCGATCTCTGTGTAGTTCGGGTCGCGACCTAGGAGTGAGACGACGAGCGCGTACTCTTCGTCTGAAAGTCCCATCGTCGCATATAGGCGTGCCTCACGGATATCGAGTGCTGTCGGTTCAGTTGTAACTAGCATGTCGTGTCCCCCATTTCACCATCGAAGTGAATAATCGTTTTCCATCTTCACCGCCAAGTAGCATCTCGACCGCTCGTTCCGGGTGCGGCATCATGCCGAGCACGTTGCCTTGCGCGTTCGTGATGCCGGCGATGTCCGCTGCCGACCCGTTCGGATTATCCGTATACGTGAAGGCGATTTGCCCGTTCGCGCGAAGCGTATCGAGCGTCTCGTCGTCACAGTAGTAATTGCCTTCCCCGTGTGCGATTGGGATCTGAATCGTCTCACCGAGTGCGTAGTCGCTCGTGAACATCGTCTCGTTGTTTTCGACTTTCAGCTCGACCGTCTTACACATGAACTTCAAGTCACGGTTTCGCATTAACACACCTGGCAACAACCCTGTCTCGACGAGCACTTGGAAACCGTTGCACACACCGAACACCGGGCGTCCTTCTTCGGCGAAGCGTTTCACTTCACTCATGATTGGAGAGAATTGCGCGATGGCCCCGCACCGTAAGTAATCGCCGTACGAGAAGCCCCCTGGCAACAAGACGCCGTCATACCCGTCAAGTGACGTCTCCGTATGGAACACGTATTCCGCCCCTTCACCAATCACGTCTTTGACCGCGTGATACATATCGAGGTCACAGTTCGATCCTGGGAAGACGATGACCGCAAATTTCATGCGAGTACCCCCATCTCGATTTCGTAGTTCTCGATGACCGTATTGACGAGCAGCTTCTCACACATGTCCCGGACCATCGCCTCGGTCGTCTCGTCCGTGACTTGGAGCTCGATCACTTTACCGATGCGCACCGATTCAACGCCGGTGAACCCGAGGTGGTCGAGTCCGCCTTTGACGGCGACGCCTTGTGGATCGAGCACACTTTCACGTAATGTCACGTACACGTTTACTTTTTTCATTGGTCCATTCCCCCTATGCGTGTTAACAGCTGGCCATACGTCTCGGTCAGTGAACCGAGGTCTCTACGAAATACATCTTTGTCGAGCTTTTGCTTCGTCTCTTTATCCCAAAGTCGACATGTGTCCGGTGAAATCTCATCGGCGAGGATGATCGTCCCGTCGACTTTCCCGAACTCGAGTTTGAAGTCGATCACGTCGATGCCGTGTTCTGCGAAGAAATCGAGCAACACGTCGTTCACCCAAAGGCCGAGTTGTCGCAATGTTTCGACTTCTTTATGTGTGGCGATTTGCAGTAAACGGATATGATCTTCTGTCAGAAGCGGATCTCCGAGTGCGTCATCTTTATAGTAAAACTCAACGATCGGGGCGAGGAGCGGTGTCCCTTCTTCCCAACCGAGTCGTTTGGCGAGACTGCCGGCAGCGACGTTCCGGACGACGACTTCGAGCGGGATGATGTCGACGCGGCGGACGAGCTGTTCGCGGTCTGACAGTTTCTCGATGAAGTGCGTCGGAATCTTATTGTCGTGCATCAGTTCAAACAAACGGGTCGTAATGGCGTTGTTCAACACGCCTTTGCCGTCAATCGACTGTTTCTTTTCCCCATTGAATGCCGTGGCGTCATCTTTATAATAGACACGGAGCACACCCGGTTCTTCTGTCTCGTATAACGCTTTCGCCTTACCTTCGTAAATTGCTTCCATCTGTATCGTCCCCCTTAAAAGTGAGAGGGGCGTATTGCCCCTCAACGATCACAAACCACAGCGTTCAAAAATGACATCGACACGACGCACGTGATGGCTCGGGTCGAACAAGTCATCGAGCTCGTCACTCGTGAAGAGTGCACCCATTTCAGCATCTTGCTCGATCAATGTCCGGAACATCGTCTCTTCTTCCCACGCCTGCATCGCCTTCGGTTGCACGGCGTCATATGCGGCTTCACGTGACCAGCCTTTCTCGATCAAGGCGAGCAAGATTCGTTGCGAGAAGATGATGCCGAACGTCCGGTCCATATTGCGGCGCATGTTGTCCGGGAACACCGTCAAGTTCTTCACGATGTTGCCGAAACGGTTAAGCATATAGTTCAACAAGCTCGTCGCGTCCGGCAAGATGATGCGTTCCGCTGAAGAGTGCGAGATGTCACGTTCGTGCCAAAGCGGGACGTTCTCGTACGCCGTCACCATATGACCGCGGATGACGCGGGCCAACCCCGTCATATTCTCAGAGCCAATCGGGTTACGTTTATGCGGCATCGCCGATGAACCTTTTTGTCCTTTGGCGAAATACTCTTCGACTTCACGTGTCTCTGTCTTTTGAAGGCCGCGGATCTCGGTCGCCATCTTCTCGATCGACGTGGCAATCAATGCGAGCGTCCCCATATACTCAGCGTGACGGTCACGTTGCAACGTCTGTGTCGAGATTGGGGCAGCTTGAATGCCCAGCTTGTCACACACATATGATTCGATGAACGGGTCGATGTTGGCGAACGTGCCGACGGCTCCGCTCATTTTCCCAAATTCAATCGTCTCGCGTGCTGCCATGAAACGTTTCTTGTTGCGTTTCATTTCTTCATACCAGAGGGCGAGTTTCAATCCGAACGTCGTCGGTTCGGCGTGGACGCCGTGTGTACGCCCCATCATGATGTCGTATTTATGTGCTTTCGCCTTCTCAGCGAGAATGTCGATGAAGCGGTCCAAGTCCGCCTCTAAAATGTCGTTCGCTTGCTTGATCAAGTACGAGAGCGCCGTATCGACGACATCCGTCGACGTCAACCCGTAATGGACCCACTTCTTTTCTTCACCGAGCGTTTCTGAGACGGCTCGAGTGAACGCGATGACGTCGTGGCGTGTCTCTTGTTCAATTTCAAGGATGCGGTCGACATCGAATGAAGCTTGATCCCAAAGTACCTTGACGTCTTCTTTCGGGATGACACCTAGCTCACTCCAGGCCTCACAAGCGTAAAGCTCGACTTTGAGCCAAGCGTCAAACTTGTTCTCGTCCGTCCAAATCGCCGCCATCTCGGGGCGGGTATAACGTGAAATCATAAAACAGTCTCCTTCCAAATTGCCAATTGTTCGATGGTATGAAGCGCGTCCTCGACGGAATCTCCGAGCACGTTCAAGTGTCCCATCTTTCGTCCTGGCTTCGCTTCATCTTTTCCATACAGATGTAGTTTAACATTCGACGGTAAGTTCTGTGGTTTCAGCTCTTCCATCTGTTCACCGAGCAGATTGACCATGACGACTGGGGTGTGCAGCGTCGTGCGTCCGAGTGACATACCAGTGATTGCACGGATATGCTGTTCGAATTGTGACGTCTCACATGCATCCATCGTATAGTGACCCGAATTGTGAGGTCGCGGTGCTAATTCGTTTATATATAGTGAGCCGTCTTCCATGACGAAGAGCTCAACTGCGAGCGTCCCAATAAGTCCGATATAGTCCGCTAGTTGCAGAGCGACGTGTCGTGCGTCGTCCAAGACGTCTTGTGAGAGACGTGCCGGAACGATTGATACGTGAAGAATGTTATTCCGATGAATGTTCTCACTAATCGGGAACGTCGTCGTCTCATGGGAACCTCTCGTCACGATGACCGAAATTTCTTTTTTAAAAGGGAGCCAAGCTTCAGCCACGTATTCACCTTCTTTGAACTGATTGACGAATGCGTGTACGTCTTGCTCGGTTCGAAGTACGGTTTGTCCTTTCCCGTCATAGCCGAAGCGACACGTTTTGATGACTAGAGGGAGCGTTAGTAAATCTTGAGCCCGATATACATCTCGTACTGACCGGATCGGTACGTAAGGGGCGACCCGTAAACCAGCTGCCTCGACCATCTGCTTCTCAAACAAACGGTGCTGTGTTGCTTTTAAAACATCCATTCCTTGCGGGCACTTTTCATCGATTGCTTCGATCATCGCGGTGTCGATATTCTCAAACTCATACGTGATGATATCTGAACGTGTCGCGAGTTGCTTGGCAGCTTCAATGTCATCAAAATTTGCCACGATACTCGGGGCGACTTGAGCGGCAGGTGCATTCGGGTTTGGATCGAGACTGAGCGTCTCATAACCCATCGCGCTCGCACTAAGCGACATCATCCGTCCGAGTTGTCCTCCACCTAATATCCCGATCCGCATCAGACGAGTTCCTCCGTTCCTTGCATTGCCATCTCTTTTTTCTCTTGGCGATATTGAGTAAGGCGATCGGCGATATCAATCGAATGAAGGCTAAGGATTTGTGCCGCGAGGAGTCCGGCATTCGTAGCACCCGCTTGTCCAATCGCGACGGTCGCGACCGGTACACCGGCCGGCATTTGGACGATGGATAGCAATGAATCAAGTCCGTTCAATGCTTTTGATTGAACAGGTACACCGATGACTGGCAACGTCGTCTTCGCGGCCACCATTCCTGGAAGGTGGGCCGCACCGCCTGCACCTGCAATAATGACATGAATGCCACGATTTCTAGCGCTCTCTGCATATTCAAACATGACGTCCGGCGTTCGGTGCGCTGAGACGACTTGCTTCTCATACGGGATATGGAGCTCATCAAGTACGGCACATGTATGTTTCATTGTTTCCCAGTCAGACGAACTGCCCATGATTACACCAACTGTCTTCACGTCAACGTCCCCCTTAAAATAAAGAAATCCCTAAACCGTTTCATCAGTTTAGGGTATAGAGCACGACAAAAAAATGTCGGCTATACCCCATAGTCTGATCAGAATCGGTGATCAGGTAGAAACTTGCAAGCCATTTCCTTGCGATTATATGGAGCGATATTTAATTTTCTTAACTCACACGCCTATCGTACCTTGTTCTTTGAAAACATGTCAACAAACTGCGAACATTTTAATTGTCTGAATATTTATCGTTCGCTTTTAGAATGGTTTGTAGAACAAAAAAAGCTGTCCCCTTTGAAGGACAGCTTGGCATTATGGATTGAGAGCAACGCACTCAAATAAAATCGATTGATGGGAATGTACAGGTTCGTCTTTGTTTCCCGTTTTTTCAAAGACTGGCTTTTCAATCCTACGTACCGGGCGATACCCCATTTGAGCAATACGGTCTAAACACTCACCGACTGTCTCGTTTGGCTCGACGTATACTTTGATTTTTTTGGCCATCTGTTCTTCCTCTCTTTCATTTGAATCGCGATATAAAAAAGCGGCGGCCCTTGAGCGAATGCTCCAGAACCACCGTTTGCCTGGCGACGTCCTATCCTCACAGGGGGAGACCCCCAACTACTTTCGGCGCTGAAGCGCTTAACTTCCGTGTTCGGCATGGGAACGGGTGTGGCCGCTTCGCTATCGCCACCAGACTATTCAGGGCTTGTTCCCTGAAAACTGAAGTTCATCAATTGTCAAACCATAGACTAGATCAAAGCCTCGACCGATTAGTATCATTCAGCTCCACGTGTCACCACGCTTCCACCCATGACCTATCTACCTCATCGTCTCTGAGGGGTCTTTCTTGATTGCTCAAAGGGAAATCTCATCTCGGAGGGGGCTTCATGCTTAGATGCTTTCAGCACTTATCCCGTCCGCACGTAGCTACCCAGCGATGCTCCTGGCGGAACAACTGGTACACCAGCGGTGCGTCCATCCCGGTCCTCTCGTACTAAGGACAGCTCTCCTCAAATTTCCTGCGCCCACGACGGATAGGGACCGAACTGTCTCACGACGTTCTGAACCCAGCTCGCGTACCGCTTTAATGGGCGAACAGCCCAACCCTTGGGACCTACTCCAGCCCCAGGATGCGATGAGCCGACATCGAGGTGCCAAACCTCCCCGTCGATGTGGACTCTTGGGGGAGATCAGCCTGTTATCCCCAGGGTAGCTTTTATCCGTTGAGCGATGGCCCTTCCATGCGGAACCACCGGATCACTAAGCCCGACTTTCGTCCCTGCTCGACTTGTAGGTCTCGCAGTCAAGCTCCCTTCTGCCTTTGCACTCTTCGAATGATTTCCAACCATTCTGAGGGAACCTTTGGGCGCCTCCGTTACTGTTTAGGAGGCGACCGCCCCAGTCAAACTACCCACCTGACACGGTCCTCCAGCCGGATCACGGCTGCGAGTTAGAGACTCTATACGCAAAGGGTGGTATCCCAAGGGTGTCTCCACCGAAGCTGGCGCTCCGGCTTCACAAACTCCCACCTATCCTGTACATCGCGTACAAAGCCTCAATATCAGGCTGTAGTAAAGCTCCATGGGGTCTTTCCGTCCTGTCGCGGGTAACCTGCATCTTCACAGGTACTATGATTTCACCGGGTCTCTCGTTGAGACAGTGCCCAAATCGTTACGCCTTTCGTGCGGGTCGGAACTTACCCGACAAGGAATTTCGCTACCTTAGGACCGTTATAGTTACGGCCGCCGTTTACTGGGGCTTCGGTTCAGTGCTTCTCTTGCGATGACACATCCCCTTAACCTTCCAGCACCGGGCAGGCGTCAGCCCCTATACTTCATCTTGCGATTTAGCAGAGACCTGTGTTTTTGCTAAACAGTCGTTTGGGCCTATTCACTGCGGCTTATGTTGCCATAAGCGTCCCTTCTCCCGAAGTTACGGGACCATTTTGCCGAGTTCCTTAACGAGAGTTATCCCGCGCGTCTTAGAATTCTCATCTCGCCTACCTGTGTCGGTTTACGGTACTGGCGCCGACCTCCTTACTAGAGGCTTTTCTTGGCAGCGTGAAATCCGGTACTTCGCCCTACGGGCTCCACGTCACAGCTCAACCTTGTATGCCGGGCGGATTTGCCAACCCGACGGCCTCGCTGCTTGTCCGTGCACTTCCAGTCGCACGGTTACCTTATCCTTCTGCGTCCCCCCATCGTTCAAACGGTGGTACGGCGGTACAGGAATATCAACCTGTTGTCCATCGCCTACGCCTTTCGGCCTCGGCTTAGGTCCAGACTAACCCTGAGCGGACGAGCCTTCCTCAGGAAACCTTGGGCTTTCGACGGAGGGGATTCTCACCCCTCTTTTCGCTACTCACACCGGCATTCTCACTTCCAAGCGCTCCACGGCTCCTCACGATACCGCTTCACTGCTGCTTGGAACGCTCTCCTACCATCCCTTACGGGATCCATAGCTTCGGTGGTATGTTTAGCCCCGTTACATTTTCGGCGCGGCGTCACTCGACTAGTGAGCTATTACGCACTCTTTGAATGGTGGCTGCTTCTAAGCCAACATCCTAGTTGTCTGTGCAACGCCACATCCTTTTCCACTTAACATACACTTGGGGACCTTAGCTGATGGTCTGGGCTGTTTCCC
>NZ_JNIQ01000001.1:25000-127500 GCF_000702585.1 Exiguobacterium aurantiacum DSM 6208
TGAAGAAGAACGTCAAGATGACAACGAGCATTTGAATCGTGAAGATCTCACCAAAATTGATGAACGCTTGGCCGAACGTCGAAGACATGCTCGGCGGCATCGAGACAACATCCGAGATGGCCGTCGGTGTCGGAACAAGGTTGAAGATCATCCCAACGATTGCCGTCAAGAGCATCCCGATGAAAATCCCACCTTTAATGTTACGGACCATCAAAAGCGCTGTGACAACAAGACCAAACACAGCCAAGAGTGTCGTCCCTGTGCCGAGTGCACCGAGTCCGACGACTGTCGCTTCATTTGAGACGACGATTCCTGCGTTCTTAAGTCCGATGAAAGCGATGAAGAAACCGATACCGGCCGCGACCGCCATTTTGAGCGGTGCGGGAATCGCATTGACGATTGTTTCACGGATGCCTGAGAGCGTCAAAACGATGAAGAAGAGCCCTGAGACGAGGACACCCGAGAGCGCCGTCTGCCATGGGATGCCCATCCCGATGACGACACTGTATGCGAAGAATGCGTTCAATCCCATTCCCGGTGCGATCGCAATCGGATAGTTCGCGAATAAACCCATCATCACAGATCCGACTAAGGCGACAAGGCCGGTCGCGACAAAGATGGCACCTGTGTCCATACCCGCTGCCCCGAGAATGTTCGGGTTAACGAACAAAATGTACGCCATGGCGAGGAATGTTGTGAATCCTGCGACGAGCTCGGTTTTCACGTTCGTCCCAAGTTCGTTCAATTGGAAGTAACGCTCAATCCGGCCTTCTGGTTGTTGCTGTGGTTCTTGCTTGAGCTGTGTGCTCATTGATTTTCCTCCTTGGCTCGCCGTAAACGAGAAAAGGTCCCCGGCAAATGACCGAGGACCCCACGCGAAACATAAAGGGACAGACGTCCCCATCTATGTCTCGCCGTAGTGAAATCATTTAAGGTGATTTCGTAGAGACTCTCGGGCCATATTCCCGACATTATACGGCAAAATTATTTTGAATTGTTCGGATATAATAAGAACGTTTTTATTTTATCAGCGTCATTCGTGCATGTCAACAAAAATAACGGATTTTATCGTTTTATCAACTCTTAATGTTCGTCTTTTGAGATTGCGCAGCAGTTTCCCACGCTAAAATTACTCCCACTCGATCGTCGCTGGTGGCTTCGACGTGATGTCGTACAGCACCCGGTTGACGTGACTGACTTCATTGACGATCCGAACCGAGATCTTTTCGAGCACGTCCCAAGGGATGCGGGCCCAATCCGACGTCATCCCGTCGATCGAGGTGACGGCACGGACGCCGACTGCATAGTCATACGTGCGCTCATCCCCCATGACGCCGACTGAGCGGATTGGTGTGAGAACAGTGAAGTATTGCCAAATATCGCGTTCGAGTCCGGCTTTTTTCACTTCTTCACGGAGAATCGCATCCGATTCACGGACGATTTCGAGCTTCTCTTCTGTGATTTCACCGAGGACACGGATCCCAAGACCTGGACCCGGGAACGGCTGACGCCAGACGATGTAATCCGGGAGACCGAGCTCGGTTCCGAGTTCACGCACTTCATCTTTAAAGAGCGTGTTGAGTGGCTCGATCAACGTAAAGTTCATATCTTCCGGAAGGCCGCCGACGTTATGGTGCGACTTGATCGTCTGCGCCGTGTCTGTTCCACTCTCGATAATGTCCGTGTACAGTGTTCCTTGGGCTAGGAAGTCCATGTCGACAAGTTTAGACGCTTCTTCGTCAAACACGTAGATGAACTCGTTGCCGATGATTTTCCGCTTTTGTTCTGGATCAGAAACACCTGCGAGCTTCGCCATGAAGCGGTCGCGCGCGTCGATTTTAATGACTTTCATGTTGAAGCCGTCAGCGAACGTCTTCATGACACTGTCCGCCTCGTTTTTGCGGAGCAAACCGTGGTCGACGAACATACATGTCAACTGATCGCCAATCGCGCGATGAACGAGCGCCGCGACGACCGATGAGTCGACACCGCCAGACAAGGCACAAAGCACTTGCTTGTTCCCGACGATCTCACGAATCTTCTCGACTTCGATATCGATGAAGTTTTCCATCGACCATTCCCCTTTAGCGCCACATACTTCATAGATGAAGTTCTTCAAAATATCGTTTCCGTATTCCGAATGGCGGACTTCCGGGTGGTATTGAACACCGTACATTTTAAGGTCATCGTTTTTAATCGACGCTACCGGGCAAGACGGGTTCGTTCCGTCAACGACAAATCCTTCTGGCGCTTCCATGACGAGGTCGCCGTGGCTCATCCAGACGGTATGCTCTACTGGGAGGCCTGTGTAGAGTGCTGACGCTTCCGGCGTCGAGAACAATGTCGCTTTTCCGTATTCGCGATGTGCCGCACGTTCGACACGCCCGCCGAAGTGATGTGTCATGAGCTGCATTCCGTAACAAATCCCGAAAATCGGAATGCCGAGCTCGAAGATTTCCGGGTCACAGCGGTAAGCGCCTTCCGCATAAACACTGTTTGGGCCGCCCGAGAAAATGATGCCGGCCGGAGCGAGCTCCCGAATTTCTGCAGCAGTCATCTTGTGTGAATGAAGCTCACTGTATACACCGAGGTCACGTACTCGGCGTGTGATCAACTGGTTGTACTGTCCTCCAAAGTCGAGCACCAAAATCATCTCTTGTTCCATCTTCACAAAACCTCCACCTTTCTGCCTTCTGCTCAAAAAAAGGACGAGCCTCTCCTACGGATTCACCAAACCGAAGAAGAAGCACGCCCAATTCTTTGTATACGAAACGTGCTCCTTCATAGTCGGTCCATTACGGTGGTCCGGTAGAGACTCTCGCGCCAATTCACGAGTATATACGAAGGAATGCATTGTTCAATTATCTAACTAATGCGTCTATCTTACTGTATGCGTCTTGTCACTTCAACTCATAATTCGGCGAATCATGATTTTCCAATATTCTTTATATTTCGAATTCGGCGGCTGATCCGCATAAATGGTTTGCTCAAACAGTCGGGTCAACCGAGTCATGTCTTCGGTTTCATAGTACGCATCGACTTCTTTCGCCAGTTCGGACGGGGTCCGGCCGTCGACTTTGAACCCGGCCGCGCGTAACCGCTTCACGAGATAGCGGTGCATTCCGACGAGACTCGACTCACTGAGGGGGCGACGCATCCACCATTGCAACATGAGTGCCCGCTCGATCGCTTTGCGGTTCCAGACGAGGACAGCGACACCGACCACGATGAGCACCCAGCCCCAAATCGGCATGTTGCGCGCTTGTTCCGGTAGTTCTCCTGTGGCGACATCGTCGATCGCAATATCTTCTTGCGGACGGTTCGTCGGTGCATTATCGTCAGACGATTGCGGGTCGTTCGACACCGGGTCAGAACCAGCATCGGACTCTGTCTCGATTTGAAGCAAGTTCGCCTCGGAGAAGCTGATCGTCGCTTCGAGCGGAACCCAACCCGCCCCTTCCACGAAATACTCAATCCATGAATGGGCGTGGCGATTACGGACGGTATGCTCTGTCTGTCCTTGAATCACGCCTCGGGCATCACCCATCGTGAATCCTTTGACCCAACGAGTCGGGACACCGTTCGCGCGGAGCAAGACAGCAGCCGAAGTCGAGAAGTTATCACAATAACCGAGCTGTGTGTCGAACAAGAATTGGTCGACGTAATCCGTGTCGCCTTCCGGGAGCGCCACCTCTTCCGTGTTGTACTCAAAGTCGCCAGAGCGGAAGTAGGCTTGAACGGCTTGCGCGTGTTCGTAAGGCGTCTCACTGTCTGCCGTGATCTCAGCGGCCAAGTCCCGGACCCGCTCCGGAAGAGTGTCTGGCAGTTGCAAATACGCCTGTTGCTCTTCATCCGTCAACGTCGTCACCGGTTCGTTCAAGTTCAGCTGGTCTTCCGTGAATGACGGCACGCTGTAGCGCAACTGAATCGTCCGTGGGGTCGCCTGGTTCTCATTGTCGAACACGATCTTCCCCGAAGGCCGGATATGGATCGTCTCGTTCGGGAACGTCTCTTCGATACTTCCGACTCGGAACTCAGTCCCGCTCTCCGTCTCGGCCGCTTGCGGGTACTCGCCACCGTACGGCACGAACGTCTGTCGGCGGTCAAACCGGAGAAGCGCTTGCTCCGGCGTCGTGTCGACGTCTTGGTCGACAAGTTGGCCCCGGTTATATTCCGAATCAAGCACCGGAGACTCGACCCAGCCTTTTCCGGTATAAATCTCTTTTGCTTCGATGCGCCAATACCGGGCCGGCACACCGCGCGCGATGAAGACGATCCCGTCGTCTTGTTCAAACGGTCCACCGAGCTGTTCATCATTCACACCGTACCCGACACGTCCGGTACTCGATTGTCCTTCATTCACGGCATTTTGAAAACTTGTCGTAATCCGGTCCGACCAATCGCCGTCAAGCGTCGGGGAGATACTCGCCAACACAAGAATGACCGTGGTGAGCAATGCGATACTGACGTAACGGACGAGTGACTTGCTCGGACGTTTCGCCAAATCGGTGACGAATAATAGGAACAACGAGGCAAGAATCGCGAGTACGATTTGGCTTTCCCCGTCATAAAGTGTCCACGTATCAAAGTACGCCATCAATCCAAGCGTCGAGACGACCATCCCTAGCACAAATCCATAGCTCGGGTACGTCCGGCCGACGAGAATGGCGAACAAGACACCGATGAGCGCCATCGCCGAAAAGAAGATGGCTTCTTCCGGCAATCCCCCACTCAAGACACCACTCAAATCTTCGAGCCAAATCCCGAACCAATCGAGCAGACTGCCATGATAGACGTACAAGACGGCCAAAAAGTTAAAGACGACGACGCCGATCAGGCCGTACCAAGGCAAGAGACTCGCAAACATCGGAACGAGCAACAAGAAATAAAACGGCCATGTCACATCAAACGTCGTGCTGCCGACGATCGGATCGACCCAAAACGATAACAAGTAGGCGGCAAGCGCCGTATACGCGATTCGTTTCACCCACTCGATCATGTCGTCACCTCGTTCGCCGTGTAAAGATGATAGTTGCCTTGCGTCTCATGCATGAGTTCACGTACCCACTTCGTCTCGAACGGGCTGATCAAGATGAGATTGCCGGACTGTTGAGGCAAGTTCCGTTTGACTCGTTCCACGAGACGCCCTTCCGCTTCCGGCGTCGCTGTCAACAAGTAGTGTCCGACTTCGGCGCTTTGGTCCGGCAAATGGAAGAGCCGGACCTGTTCTTCGATGACATACAGTTCAAACGGCAAGTTTTTCCGCTCGAGCTGGCGAATCGCCCCGACGAGGAGGGACAAGGAGCGTTCGAACGCTTCTTCATGTCCGGCTGTGGTCGACGGTACGAAGACGAGCGACAGCTTTTTCTCTTGTTCTTGGTCGAACGTCTTCGTCATCAAGTTGCCGCGGCGTGCCGATGCTTTCCAGTCGATGCGGCCGATGCGGTCGCCGGCCGCATATTCGCGCACCCCGCTCGTCGTGTTCGCGACTTCCGTGTACGTCCGTGTCCGCCGATACTGTTCGCCCCTCCCCCCAACTTGCTCATCTCGCGGCAAATCGAAAGGCAGTTCGGCCGGCGATACTTCGACGACCGTCTCAAGACGGAGCGTTCTCATCCGGTCGAACAATCCGAACACGTCGCGGACGTGCAACCGCGTTCGATCAAATACGTGGATGCCGCGTTTGATCTGTTCGATCTCATAGTGGACCGTCTCTTTCCGGCGAAAAAAGCGGTCGACCGGCGTGACGATCGGTTCGGTCATATGAGCCAGATTTTCAGGTGGTGTCTCTTCAAGTGTGACGACCCCAACGAGAAACGGATACTTCCGCTCGATTTGAAGCTCGACGTCCATCGTTTGTCCGGAAACGAGACGTTTCGTCGTGACACGGCGCGACACGTTCGCAGCCGTGACCGGATAGACCATGAAGAGCGTCCAATACACGGCCAAGACAAGGAACGACCACCAAAGCGTCGAAGCGACGATACTTCCTTCGATTCGCGCGAACGAGTAGAGCCCGAATGCCGCCGCCCAGACAACGAACAGCTTCATCCAGTTTTTCATACTTCTTTGACCTCACGATCCATCGGAACCGGAAGTTCGTCGAGCCATCCTTTCACGAGCTGGTCTGCCGTCCGGCCTTTGTAACGGGCTTCTGCCGTCAGCAAGATCCGATGCCCGAGCACGCTCGTCGCGAGCGCCTTGACGTCGTCCGGCAAAACGAAATCGCGGCCGTGGATATACGCCCACGCTTGGGAAGCCTTCATAAGGGCAAGTGTCGCCCTCGGGCTGCCACCGAGATACGTGTTCGCATCTTTGCGCGTCTCATGGATCAAGCGGACGATATACTGTTTGACAGCGCTTGAGACGTGGACTTGTTTCACCTCGCGTTGCATCAGTTCGACTTCCTGCTTCGTCACGACGCTCTGTAGCGTTTCGAGAGGCTCTGCATTCTCAAAACGTGTCAAAAGCGCCACTTCTTCATTAAATGATGGATACCCCATCTCAATTTTCAGTAGGAAACGGTCAAGTTGTGCTTCAGGGAGCGGATACGTCCCTTCGTGCTCAATCGGATTTTGTGTCGCCATGACGAAGAACGGAGACGGTAAAATCTTCACTTCGCCGTCAACCGTCACGCTTCGTTCCGCCATCGCTTCAAGCAACGCCGACTGAGTTTTCGGGGACGTCCGATTGATTTCATCCGCTAACACGATATTGCCCATGAGCGGGCCCGGTCGGTATTCAAACTCTTTCGTCTTCTGGTTATACATCGAGATACCCGTCAAATCGGAAGGCAACATGTCCGGCGTGAACTGGACACGTTTGAATTCGAGGTCGATGGCGCGACTGAACGTACGGACGAGCATCGTTTTCCCGACGCCCGGTACATCTTCTAACAACACGTGTCCGCCCGCAAGTAACGCGGTCAAACTTTTGGCGATGACGTCTTCTTTCCCGACGATCACCGTCTCGATGGCATGAATAATAGATTGAACAGCTGGACGATAGGACATGGCCGACTCCCCTTTTTTTCTCTTGTTCGCTACAGTAATATAATTGAATGTTCTGACTTTATTGTGACACATTCATACGACCGATTGAAAGAAATACACCACGTGAATGGGCTATTCCTTCTTTACCCGAAAAAAGGCGCCCTGCCTCGTAATCTGGCGGACGCATAACTATTTTTACTTTGGTCGTTCGATTTCAAACCTCTCGCCGAGCTTGGCATAGAAATTTCCCGCGAGCCGACTAACTGGCGCCAGTTGCCCCGCATCAATTCGGCCGGCTTGGTAAAGTTGTGGCTCGATGTGAAAACGGACAACGCGGGCAATCAATAAATCGGCCGTGACGACCCCTTCATGCTCAATCGGGACGTGATGGTGCAAGACGCATTCCATCCGGATTTTCGCTTCATTCACACCCGGCGTTTGAATCACGTCGCTTTGAGCGAGTGTGAACGTCGTGCGTTTCAGCTCACTTTCGTCCGGCCCGAGCGACGCCGCCGTTTCATTGACGAGCGTGACGTTCGATTCATCGACGATATGGATGACGAGCTCTTCCGTCGCGACAGCATTGCGCGCCGTGTCTTTCATCACGCCGTTCTTTCGTTGAACCGAGACGGAAACGAGCGGGGGATGTGAGGCGACGATATTGAAATAGCTAAACGGGGCCGCATTCACAATCTCGCCATTTCGAGTCGTGACGAAGGCGATCGGTCGTGGAATGACACTGCCGATCAAGAATTTATACGTATCTCGTTCGGTCAAAGCAAGTGGATCGATGGAAAGCATAATAGCACCTCATTTCTAGTTTTCTCATCTTTACGCTAGTCCTCGTCCCTCGTTTCTGTCAAACGAAAGCACATCGGAATGTGTAGCTTTTTAAAATACGGGGTATATCGCTCTAGATATGCGAATTTTAAAGAAAGAAATGTGGAATGCGCATCCGATGAGCAGTTCGGTTTTCATTGAAGGAAACCTTTTGTATGATTTCGAGTATTAAGATGAATAGTTTGGAGATGGTTTTTGGGATAAGGAAGGAAGTAGAGCGTATTATGGGCAAGTGGGTTGAACAATTGAACAGTCGTCAAATCCTCGGTATCCTTTACGGTGTTTGCGCAATGAGCCTCGTCTTGACAGCGATCGGCGCTTGGTTCGTTCGGGACGGGTTGGTCTCGTCGAGTGAGCTGTCGACACTCCGCTGGATTTGGATGATCGGGTTAGTCATGTTTATTAGCGCCATTTTATTGATAGGGCGTCCCCTCATCAAGCGGATGGCCGCACAGAACGAGAACATGCGGGCGAAGCACGATGAGTTGGAGCACGTGCTCGAAGCGTCGAAACAGAATGAGACGAAACTCCAATATCGGAACGAGTTGATCGAAGTATTGGCCTCGAAAGAGTCACTATTTGATTACTCATCGGTCATTGAAAAAATTGCGCTGCTCACGGAAGCTGAATTCGGTGCGCTCCTTCTCATCAAAGATGGGGAAATCAGCTCGGTCGTCCCGAAAGAGATGACCGAGGAACAACAAGAGAGCTTGAAGACGAAGTCACTCCTATTGAAGCGCGTCATGATTTCAAAGTTGCCGGCCGCGAGCTCTAAAAAAGTGGCCGAAAATTTGCATGAGTTTCCGTATTATATATATGAAACGGTTATCCCCATCATGGACCCATCCGATGACCAGATGATCGGATGCTTGTATCTCGCCCGTTACGATGAACAGTTCGACGCAAGCGAGAAGTCAGAGTTGAACGCTTTCGCGAGCCAGCTCGCCATTTCATTATTACGGATGCAGCTATACCGTCAAATGCAACAAGACCGTAAAGAGACGGCACAATTGATCAACTCGGTGCGAGAAGCGATTCTTTATTTGAACTATGAAGAAGAGTCCATTGTCGGCAACCGCGCTTTCATTCGTATGTTCAACGATCTTCCATTCAATTACTGTGGCTACGAAAAACTCGCTGACGTTGAGATCGATGTGGAGCAACTCGCCGAACGGGTCGACCAACGCGAACAGTTCATCCGTTACGTCGAGCACGTCTTCGACCGCAAACCGCCTGAAGATGGGCTGTTCATCTCACTGGATCAAGGGGATTGCTTCATTCAAGTGTATGCCGAAAGCATCTACCGAGACGGGAAGTTACATGGCACGATGCTCGTCTTGCGTGACGTGACGGCCGAAACCGAAATCGACCGGATGAAGTCCGAGCTCGTATCGACCGTATCACACGAATTGCGGACACCACTATCCTCGATTTACGGATTCACGGAACTAATGCTCGAACGTGATTTGAAAGAAAGTCGTCGTGAGCTTTATTTGAAAACAATTCACGATGAAGCGAAGCGTTTGTCGTTCCTCGTCAGCGACTTCCTCGACCTACAGAAGATGGAGGCCGGGAAGCAGACGTTCGAATGGGAACAGGTTGATTTGTATGAACTCGCCCGCGATAGCATCACGTTCTATCAAGAGACGACGGATCATCATCACATCCACCTCGATGCCGATTCGACGCAAGACTTCACGATTGAAGCAGACCTTGAAGGCATGCGACAGTTGCTCGGCAACTTGCTTAGTAACGCTGTGAAGTATTCACCGGACGGTGGCAACGTGCTCGTATCGCTTGAACGGCTCGAAGACCAAGTCGTCATGAAAGTCCGCGACAACGGAATCGGGATTCCTTCTTCCGCCCTTCCAAACTTGTTCGGCAAGTTTTATCGCGTCGACAATTCGGACAGACGAAAAATCGGCGGTACCGGGCTCGGGCTCGCCATCTGTAAAGAAATCGCAAAAGCCCATGAAGGGCATTTGCATGTGGAATCTGTGTACGGCGAAGGCAGCACATTCATCTGTGAATTGCCAACTTCAAAAGAAGTCGTCCATCAATGAGCACGGCCGGGGTTCCCGGCCGTGTTTTTTCAACCAATTTTGCTTTTTAGAAGGATTGTTTTGACATAATCTAGAAAAAGACAAACACTAGCCTACGAAGTGTCAACTCGGCGCGACCTATGAGATTATTGTCCTACGCCGACACGAGAAAAACAGCTATACTAAACAGGAAGAGAACGACACGATTGGAGGTCATGAAGTTGGATCATCGCGACCCACCGACATTTTCAGAACTAGGTGATTTTAAACAATGGGGACGTTTTGACGTGACGGTCCCACTGCAAGGCGGACAAGCCGAGCTTCAAAAAGCTGTGACGACGGTCCGTAACCATATCCCCCTTCGGCTCGGTGGCTTTTATATCATCGCGAGCGAGGATGGGATTCTTCATAGCGGCTCCCACGATTCAAACTTGCAGAAACATATCATCCACCTCCTTCAACAAGTACAAAATGGCCACGTTGAGATTGAAGCGCTCCAAAACGAGCCCTATTGGACGGTCCACTACTTCACCACACCTTGAGAGACGATTCGGGCGTCTCTTTTTTTGTGCGGATGAATTATAAAATTAAGTGCAACACCTGAACGTGAACGCAAAAAAGCCCATAGCGACGGCCTCGTGTAGAATGAAGTTACCACACAAACATTCACACGGAGGAATCGCTATGAGCTACACCCATCTTACCACAGCCGAACGCGTGAAAATAGAGACCTATCTGGGGCTCGGGATGTCCGTACGGTCCATCGCGAGACGGCTCGGGCGACAGCCCTCGACCGTCTCGCGGGAGATCAGACGGAACCCCGGCTATACGGCCGAACGCGCACAGGAGCGCTACGCCAAGGCGAAGGGAAACTGCGGCGCCAAGACGAAGCTCGACGACATGATGCGCCGGACGATCATCGAGAAGCTGCGGGCGACCTGGTCCCCGGAACAGATCGTGGGTCGGCTCTTCGACGGGGAGATCGCCTTCTCGACCATCTATCGCTGGATCTATTCGGGGCTGATCGACGTGCCGGTGACCGTGCTCCGCCAGAAGGGCAAGCGCCGGAAACCGGTGGAGACACGCGGGCGGTTCAACATCGGGCTGTCCATCTCGAAACGGCCTCCGGAGGTCAGGGGGCGCCAGACGTTCGGGCATTGGGAGCTCGATACGGTCGTCTCCGGGCGTGGGAAGTCGAGGGCGTGCGTCGCGACGTTCATCGAGCGAAAGAGCCGGTTCTACCTCGCCCTGCCGATCGCGGACCGCAGCGCGGCCTCGATGGAGGAGGCAATCCACACGGTCCACGCCGCCTTCCCAGCGGGCACGTTCAAGACGGCGACGACGGACCGGGGCAAGGAGTTCAGCTGTCACGAGCGAGTCCGGGCGACACTCGGCGTGCCGATGTATTTCGCCGACCCGTACTCGTCGTGGCAGCGCGGCAGCAACGAGAACGCCAACGGCCTCCTGCGCGAGTTCTTCCCGAAAGGATCGCGACGGTCGGCCAAGGAGAGATCGTGGACGCGCTCGCCAAGATCAACGGGCGGCCGAGGAAATGTCTCGGCTGGAAGACCGCACACGAGGCCTTCACGGAGGAAGTGTTGCGCTTAATTTGACAAACCGTCTGCGCAAAAAAACGCCTCATGGAGAGGCGTCAGTCCCAACGTGACATAATCGCAATTGATTTTTCAAAATACTCTGTAGCGAGTTTGTATTTGCCGTTTTCTCGAAGTTCACGGGCTAACCATAATGCATACTTGTTGGTGTAAAACTCATCATATGCTTCAAAATATTGAACTGCTTTTTTCAAACTATTTAACAGACCTTGTTGATTAAAATCTCGATAACCATTTACGTAGATATCAAAGTGAAAATCAAATTCTTGTAAATCTTCTCTTTCAGCCATTAGTTCATAACCTTTACTTAGCCACTCTACTACACCTTCTGTGTTTTTTCTTTCTGCATTAACCTCAATAAGAGACATCACACTATATAATTTACTTTTTACATCTACTTTATATTCGAAGCTTTCTAAAAAATATTTAAGAGCTCTTTCCTGATCTCCTATCAGAAAATAAATATCTCCCATATTATTATAAAGCATGCCATTATAATTTTTTAAATCAGTGGCACTTGCAACTTTTGTAGCTTTTTCGTAATGTGCTAAGGCATCCGTGTATCTTTTACGTCGTTTAAATGATAATCCGATGATTAAATGACACTCAATAATCCTTTCGACATGAAAATGCTCCTGAAAATAAACAAGGGCAATTCTAACATTTTCGATAGCTTGCAAATAATCCGTAGACTTGTAGTATAAACCTCCCATAATATATCGCATATCTGCCATTTCCCAATCAGGAATATGTGAGTGAGGCAACTCTTTATTTAATGTCTCGAGTATATTTAAAGCTTCTTCTCGATCTGCAGTTTGGAAAAGACTAATACACCTCAACAGTATATATCTTAGTCTATTCTCTGAATCGAGTTGATCTTCAATCCAACCTATTTCTGTTAAATATTTTAAATCCCCCCCCGGCATTACTCCAAAACGAGCCAACGTCATCATTAAGGTTATATAGAGGTCTTTAGATTGCTTAACCACAGGGTTGGTGATATATTTTTCCACTTTCTCATTTTTGTTTTGATCCCGTCTAGATAGGATTGCTTCTTTTAAAATATCTCTAATTTCTGTTTTGATTTTTTGAACTTGTTCACTTAAATCAAAATATAGCGGAACATCTAACTCAAGCCTTTCGAAAATTAACTCAAGTACTTCTTCACTAGGGGAAGTTTGATTATTCTCTATCTTACTTAAATAAGAAATAGAACATATTCCTCTTGCTAGTACAGATTGTTTCATGTTTTTCCGCATCCGCTCTACTTTAATAAGATTTCCATAGTTATATTCCATATCAAGTAGTAGCTCCTTCGTCCTATTTTGAATGTTTTTTTTGTCTATTTTTCTTTTTTTTAATGATTTTTAGGAAAATAACTTAAAAAAACCTATTTTTTTAGTCGTTTGCAGTCCCTATTTTCCCAACCAACAGCAGTTCGATGGTCACTAAAGACATGATAAGATTTAACTAATCAAAGAATATATAAAAACTTTAATAGGTAAAATGATTCAAATACATTTTTCCAAAGGGAATCATATTCATGGAGGTGAATACATCAAATGGGTAAATTAAACTTTCTTCTTGCAGAAGATTACATCAAACCAAAAATTTATTTTCATTCGAAACAAGATCAAACATTTAAGGCTTTATATTCGCCTACTGATCGAAAACAGTTTGAAGGTTTGGGGCATTTAACCCAATTGTTGAATTCCTCTAAGGGGTTCATACTTAATGCGTTTCAAATTGATTACTATCAATCGTTACCTAGGCTCATCACAAGAATGCTAAAAGAGAATCGTTCTTATAAAAAGTTATACGTTCTCGGTCCTGAACTATCTCTCTCTATTCTAAAGCGCAGTTCGAAAACCGTCTACGAGAAACATTTCCAAGAGTTTGGATACATCAACATCGAACAAGATCAAAAATATGTCATCGACCAATGCATAAAACTTTTAAAAGAAGGACATATCTTGTATATTTTACCTGAAGCGTCAATTTGTTGGCATCCTGAACCACTTCAACAGTTCGAAAACAAATTTTCTCCTCTTTGCAGCACGTTACTCAGTCAAGAGGCGCATGTTCCAATCCTATCTTCTGCAACAACAGAAGATTCAGGCAAAGTGACTTTGTTTGAACCGAACATGCCTCAACAGTATGTGGGCAATCTTGAATCACGGGTTGAACAACAATCCGAATCGATTTACGCTTTATTAGATTCCCCACTATCTGACTTCTGAGTATTCTCACACTAGGGAGCGTAGTTTATCCACATAAACCTATTTAATTGGAGGAAGAATTCATGAAAAAAATTACTGGTATTGTCTTTATCGCTGCAGCAGTTTTATTATTAGGAAGTTCTTTCAGACCTTTAGTAGACGAAATGCCTCGTTTGACAAAGTTAGAAATTCCTGCACAAAAATTTGTCGATGAAATGCCTCGTCTCACTAAAATCGAAGCTCCAACACTAAGATTTGTTGATGAAATGCCTCGTCTTACAAAAATTGAAGAGCCTATTAAGAAGTATGTTGATGAACTTCCACGCCTAGTTTAAAAAAGAGACGCCCAAGCGTCTCTTTTTTTTGTCCGCTCTATCCGTTTTTCAAAAAAAGATAAATAAATTACATATTAACCTCCATTTTTTTCTTGTTTCCTTATATAATAACGAAGACATGATGACGATTACATTTCTTCGTTATTTCATTAATGATGCAGAACAAAGGAGCGGACCCCGATTGAATACAAAGAAACCATCTTGGCCTATTAAACTAATCATTAGCTCATCTCTCGTCCTAACCGGGACGGCAGTCGTTCCGTTCACCCTTTCTTCGACCGGTATCGACACGAACCGAGTCGAGGCAGCTTCTACATACACGACAACAGCGAATTTGAATTTACGTAAGAGTGCTTCGACGTCCGGGACGATTCTCATGACGATCCCGTCCGGTAAGGCCGTCACATACCTTGGCACACACGGATCGTGGTATAAAATCTCCTACAGCGGAAAGACTGGATATGTTTCGTCTCAATATGTGAAAGTATCTTCTACTATGACGACGAGTTCCACGAAAACATACACGACGACGGTCAACTTGAACTTGCGCAAGAGCGCGTCAGCGACCGGTACGATTCTCATGACGATTCCATCAGGGCGCAATGTCACTTATCTCGGCACGTACGGCTCGTGGTATAAAGTATCGTACGGCGGTCAGACCGGCTACGTCTCGTCTCAATATTTGAAAGCCACAACGACGACGACCGCTACGAAAACCTACTCTACGACTGTCAATTTGAACTTACGGAAAAGCGCTTCTTCGACAGGCACGATCCTTTTGACCATTCCCGCCGGACGCACGGTGACGTATCTCGGTACGTATGGCTCATGGTATAAAGTGTCCTACGGTGGACAGACCGGCTACGTCTCATCGCAATACTTGAAAGCGACGACGACAACAACGAACACGTCAACGGGTTCAGGACGAACGATTGTCATCGACGCCGGCCACGGCGGCAACGATCCTGGCGCGGTATATGGCTCCGTCCAAGAGAAAGTGCTCACTCTCGACATCGCCAATCGTCTGGCCAGTTCACTTTCGGGGACGTACAACTACAACGTCAAAATGACGCGCTCGACCGACACGTACTTGACGCTCGCCAACCGTGTTTCACTCACGAAGACGTATAAAGGAAGTGCCTTCGTCAGCATTCATGCCAACTCGTCGACGAACACGTCGTTCCACGGACATGAAGTGCTCGTACCGACGACCGAAAGCTATACGACGAATCCTTATATTTCGGCAAGCCGCAGCTTAGGGACCGCCATCAACCGTGAACTCGGCGCCCGCATCCCGACGATCCGAAACCGGGGTGTGAAATATCAGAACGTATACGTCGTCGGAAAAAATAGTGTTCCCTCAACGATTGTCGAATACGGCTTCATCACAAACGCCAATGACCGCTCTCATTTGACGAGCACGACGTATCGGCAACGGATGGCCGAGGCGACCGCTTCCGGTATCCATCAGTTCATGCGCTCCAACTATTAATCCGCACAAGACCTGGCTGAACGTTCAGCCAGGTCTTGTTGTTATCCGCCATATTTTATGCGGGGCCCCAGGTCCCCAGTAATGTTCGATCGTCAGTGCCGGTTCACCGAGCAATTGCTCCCAATACGCCTGAGACGTCGGAAATCCCGCATCCAAGTAAAACGTCGTCTGTCCCGTCGATGTCAGTTCCCTCATCACACTTTGGAGCAAGAACGTCCCCACACCTTGTCGTTGGGCGCTTGGAGCGACATAGACACAACCGACCTCAACCGCATCTGGCTCGACATCTAAGTGAGCGGTAATGATCTCGTTCGGCGGCAAAGTGGCTGCGGTGCCGACGATGACGCCAACTCGTTCGACGACATACACTTGGACGGACTCATCGTCAAAACTGTCTTGAATGGTCGTATTGAGACGCGCGACTTCTTCTTCCAACAGATCGGCATCTTCAAACTGTTCGCGGCGAATCAAGTCACTCAAACTTTCCATGAAAAGACGTTGGAGCGACTTTACATCGTCTCGTCCAATCGGGCGAAAGTTCACAGATACCCCTTCTTTCTGTCTCTCATTTTGTAGTCTTTACCCGCCACATCACCACAGGTAACGCTCGGCCGAAACGTCACGGCCGCCATCAACTATTTCACACACAAAAATAGTTCATATAAATGAAGCATAATGATAGGTAGACTCCTAGTTGCCGAGTATAATTAAATCTACAACAACATCACATTTCAGCGAGGTAACCATGGAACCAGTAGTCGAACACTCAATGAGTCATAATTATTTTCTCGTGATTCTTTCTTATATCATCGCCGCCGTTTCTGCCTATGCCGCCATCGAACTGGCCCGGCGCGTCAACTCGACGAACCGTTCCGCGCAAAATATGTGGATCTTAGCGGGAGGCGCCACGCTCGGACTCGGCATTTGGTCGATGCACTTTATCGCCATGCTCGCCCACGAGACGCTTCGACCAGTCACGTATTCGATTCCGCTCGTCTTCTTGTCGGTCGTGATCGCGATGGCCGGCTGTATTCTCGGTTTTTTGATTGTCTCACGTCGTACGACTCGTCCTGCCTTGCTCGGTGCGGGCGTCTTGATGGGAGTCAGTATCGCCAGTATGCATTACATCGGCATGGATGCGATTCAAGGCGTCACCATCTCGTACAATTCTTGGTTGGCCGTCTTGTCACTTGGCATTGCCATCTTCGCCTCGCTCGTCGCCTTATGGATCGGCTTCTTCTCGAAGTACGCGAAACAAAAGATCGACCTCGAGCTGAAAGTATTCTTCTCCCTACTTATGGGCGTCGCCATTTTCGGGATGCATTACGTCGGCATGATGGCATCTTCGTTCACATTTTTAGAAGGGAACAACCCGGCTGTCATCGGGATCGAGCCATCGCTTCTCGCCTGGCTCGTGACGGCCATCACGATCATCTTGTTCGCCATCTTCTTCTTGTCGCTCACACTCGACCGGCACTTGCGTCGCCGCGAGTTGATTCAAGCGACGATTCTCGATTCGACGACGGACGCGGTCGTCACGACCTCAAAAGACGGAGTGATTCAATATGCGAACACGGCGTTCTATCGTCTGTTCGACCAACGCGAAGATCAGTTCTTCCAAGACTATCACGCTTCGTTGTCCATTCAGCAACCGTTCTATGAAGCGCATCGGCTCGATATTGATGAGAAGACGATCGAAGTGACGTCTTACCCGCTTAAAGGGGAAACGATGGACCAAGTGCTTTGGTTCTTGCGTGACGTTTCCGAGACGATCGCCTCACAACGGCTCGTCGAGCATATGGCGTTCCACGATTCGCTCACGGATTTGCCGAACCGGCATAAGCTTGAACGTATCCTCGCCGATCACATCCGCGTCGAAGACCCGGTTGCCTGTCTATATATCGATATCGATCGTTGGCGTTTCTTGAGCGATATGCTCGGCCATAACGGCTCCGACCAATTGGCGCTTCAAATCGCGGATCGTCTCAAGCATACGATCCATCCGGACGATGTCTTGACCCGCGTCGGATCGTCGGAGTTCATCATCTTGCTATTCGATAAGCGAAGCACGCTCGCCAAACAGAAGGCTGAAAAATGCATCAAGGCGATTTCTCAACCGTTCGATATCGACGGCACGACCGTCGAGTTAACAATGAGCGCCGGAATCAGTCATTATCCGAAAGACACGACATCGGCGGATGAACTTGTCCAATATGCCCGCCTCGCTGTGCATGAGTCGAAACGGACCGGTAAAAATCAAATCAAAGAGTTCGAGGATGAATCGAAACAACAGATTTTACGTACGGTCGAGATTGAGAAGGCGTTAGCTCAAGCACTTGACCGCGAAGAGTTCTCGCTCGTCTATCAACCGAAAGTCTCACTCACGCATAATCGACTTGAAGGAGTCGAGGCATTGCTTCGTTGGCATCACCCTGTGCTCGGCCACGTCGGACCTGATGATTTCATCCCGATCGCTGAGAATACTGGCTTGATCCACCCCATCGGGACATGGGTCATGCGAGAGTCATGCCGGGCCTGGGTCCGTTGGCATAAGGCCGGCGTGAAGCCGTTCACCTTGTCCGTCAACGTCTCCCCTCTCCAATTCGCGCGTGAGGATTTCGTCGAAACGTTGCAATCGATTCTTGACGAGACCGGGATGGATCCGATGTTCCTAGAACTCGAAGTGACCGAGTCATCGATGCTTTCCTATGAAGCGTCGACACGAGAGAAGCTCACGCAACTCCATCAGTTCGGGATTTTGATCTCACTCGACGACTTCGGGACCGGTTATTCATCGTTCCGCCAACTTCGGGAACTTCCCGTCCAAGTGCTCAAGATTGATCGCTCATTCATCATCAACTTATTCACGGACCGGAACCAAGAAGCGATCGTCCGCTCGATGATTCAACTCGGCCACAACCTTGGCATGAAAGTGCTCATGGAAGGCGTGGAGACGTCCGACCAACTCGAATGGCTGCTGAACGAAAGATGCGACTATGTCCAAGGCTATTACTTCAGTCGTCCGCTTCGAGAGAAAGATGTCTTGAAACACGTCAAATCCGTGACGACGTATATCGAGTTCGGCAAGACCCGGACGTAACGAGACTGCAGTTCGCTGCAGTCTTTTTTGTATGACGGTTTGTCAAATTAAGCGCAACACTTCCTCGGTGAAGGCCTCGTGTGCGGTTTTCCAGTCCAGGCACTTTCTTGGTCGCCCGTTGATCTTGGCCAGCGCATCCGCGAGTTCACCGTCACCGACCTGCGCGAAGTCCGTTCCTTTCGGGAAGAACTCGCGGAGGAGCCCGTTGGCGTTCTCGTTGCTCCCCCGTTGCCACGATGAGTACGGGTCGGCGAAATACATCGGCACGCCGAGCGACGCCTGGATGCGCTCGTGACCGCTGAACTCCTTGCCCCGGTCCGTCGTCGCCGTCTCGAACGTGCCTTCCGGGAAGGCACCGTGCACCGCATGGATCGCCCCCTCCATCGAGGCCGCGGTGCGGTCCGCGATTGGCAGGGCGAGATAGAACCGGCTCTTCCGCTCGATGAACGTCGCGACGCACGCCTTCGATTTCCCGCGTCCGGAGACGACGGTGTCGAGCTCCCAATGCCCGAATGTCCGGCGCCCCCTGACCTCTGGAGGTCGTTTCGAGATGGGGAGACCGACGTTGATGCGACCGCGCGTCTCGGTCGGCTTTTGGCGTTTCCCCTTCTGGCGGAGCACGGTCACGGGCACGTCGATCCGTCCCGCATAGATCCAGCGGTAGATGGTGGAGAAGGCAATTTTTCCTGCGTAGAGGCGGCCGACGATCTGTTCTGGTGACCAGGTCGCACGCAGCTTCTCGACGATCGTCCGGCGCATCGTGTCGTCGAGCTTCGTCTTGACGCCGCAATGGGTTTTCGCCTTCTCGTAGCGTTTCTGCGCACGTCCTGACTCGTAGCCGGGGTTCCGTCTGATCTCCCGCGAGACGGTCGAGGGCTGTCGCCCGATCCGTCTCGCGATGGACCGGATGGACATCCCGAGCTCCAGATAGGTCTCTATTTTCACGCGCTCCGTTGTGGTAAGATGGGTGTAGCTCATAGCGATTCCTCCGTCTGAATGTTTGTGTCGTAACTTCATTCTAAACGAGGCCATCGCTGTGGGCTTTTTTTGCGTTCACGTTCAGATGTTGCACTTAATTTTATAATTCATCGTATGCAAAAATCCTCCCATGCCGCTCGGGCACAGGAGAATCAAGTTACGAGACACGCGCTTTTTCTTGCTCGCGAATCAAGTGATATTGTTCGAGGATCAGTGTCGTCAGCGTGTCCTCTTCATGGAGACCGAGATATTTCTCAACCGTCGACAAGATTCCTGACTCTTCGATCGACAAATAGAGTTCAGAAGATTCTGAATCCTCGGGGTTGTAATAGTTCAAGGCAGCGGCGATCCCATAGGCGAGCTCGTTCGGCTCGATGCCGTTGTCGATGAGTTCACGGGCCGGTTTGACGAGCCGGTCACTCGGACCGAGCTTACGAATCGGGGAACGGGCGACGCGCGAGATCTCATCTTTTAGTTTCGGGTTTTCAAAGCGCTTGATAATCTTTTGAATGTACTGGCTATGTTCTTTCGCTTCGAAGCCGTACTTTTCAAGCAACAGCCAACCGGTCTCATACAAAGCACCTTGCACGACTTGGCGGACGCGACGATCTTTCAACGCCTCGTCGATCGTCCCTTTCTCAAACAAAGAGCCGATATATGACGCGATGGCGTGACCCGTGTTGACCGTGAACAGCTTCCGCTCGATATATGGACCAATCTCGTCGACCCACGTCACACCGTGAAGCGGGGGCCGCACGTCCAATCCTTGCGTTTCGATGACCCATTCATAAAACGTCTCGACTTCGACATAGAGCGGATCAACGTGTTGCTGTAACGGCACGATGCGGTCGACGGCCGCGTTCGGGAACGAGACGTCTGCCGAACCGACACCACCTGCTGCTTCAACTCCTCGTTGTAGCGAGGCGCTGCCACCGATCATGTTCTCACACGCGATGACGTAAACTGGCGCGTCTGAGGCACGATCTCGTAGTCCCATGCTGATGAGCGGAGCGACTTTTGGAAGTAACGTCGGTCCAACCGCCGTCGTGACAAGATCGGCCTCGGCGATGAGCGCGATGACGCGCTCCGGGTCTTTCAGGCTGTTGACGCCGCGTACCCGGTCGACGACGACGTTGTCAACGCCTTCTTCGGCGAATCCGACCTCGTAATAGCGTTTCGCCTCGAGCGCTTCAATCACCGTATCGTTAATATCAACGAACGTCACCTCGTACCCACTCTGATTGAGCAAGAGCCCGATAAAACCGCGTCCGATGTTTCCTGCCCCGAAATGTACAGCTTTCATTACGCCACCTCTTCCATGAATAGCGACAAAATCTCTTCTTTCGTCTCGGCACGAACTAACCGCTCGACGTTATCTTCGTCCGAACAGATGACGGCGATTTGGGAAAGGAGTTCAAGATGCTCATCGTTCACCCCAGCGATGCCAATGACGAGTTTCGCCGTCTTTCCTCCAAAATCGACCCCTTCAGGCACTTGAATAATCGAGATGCCCGTCTTTTGAACGGCCGATTTCGCTTCTTCCGTCCCGTGTGGAATCGCCACCTGGTTCCCGATATACACGCTCGAGAGCGCTTGACGCTCATGCATCGCCTCGATATAGGCCGGTGATACGCAACCGGCGGCGTGTAACACCTCTCCGGCTGCGTTGATCGCTTCGGCAGTCGTATTGAACGTTTGATTGAGTCGAATCATCTCTGTCTGAATGAATGGCATTTTAGTTCCTCCTATACCTAAACCTTGTCTCTGTCTGCGTTGTTATGAGATTTTGCTACGTTCTGCTTTAATTTCTTCAATCAATTGGTCATAGTAGTCCGCGTTCAAGAAGTTCGTCACCGAGCGATGGATTGCGTTCGGTGCCTGTTCTTCGGCACGGTCTGTCAAATCTTGATGGGTGATGACGAATTGCGCGTCTTTCGGCAATTGGCTGATGGACGTGTTCGTCACTTTGATTGGCAAGTTCGCCTTATTCACTTTATTGCGTAGGACCGAAGCCCCCATCGCGCTTGAGCCCATACCGGCGTCACAAGCAAAGATGATGTGGTCGACTTTGTCGAGACGGTCTTGTACGAGCGCTGACGCATAAGACTGCTTGCCTTTCATCGCGCTGACGTTTTGTGTCGCTTCTTCGAGTGACACTTCTTCGGCCGCGCTCGACTTCAAGATGACGCTCGCAACGGCGAAGGTCACCGCTGCTGATAAGAGGATCCCTGCAATCAGCCCGACGTGTGAACCGCGTGATGCCATCGCGAGAATCGCGAAGATACTACCTGGTGAAGCTGGTGCGACGAGACCGACATCGAACAAGACGAAAGTGAAGATACCTGTCGCGCCCCCGGCGATCATCGCCAAGATCAAGATCGGTTTCATCAACACGTATGGGAAGTAAATCTCATGGATCCCACCGAGGAAGTGGATGATCGCTGCCCCAGGAGCTGTCCGTTTGGCTGCGCCTTTAGCGAAGAACATGTAAGCGAGAAGTAAACCAAGACCTGGTCCCGGGTTTGCTTCAAGTAAGAAAAGAACCGATTTTCCAGCGTCGGCGACTTGATCGACACCGAGCGGGCTCAAAATCCCGTGGTTGATGGCGTTGTTCAAGAAGAGGACTTTTGCTGGTTCAATGAACAAACTTGCGATTGGAAGCAACTTCGCCCCGACGATCCAGTCGACGCCTGCTGCCATAACTTTGTCGAGTCCGCTCATGATCGGTCCGAAGATCTCGAAACCACCAAGCATGAGAAGACCACCGACGATCCCGACTGAGAAGTTGTTGACGAGCATCTCGAATCCGGCTTTTACTTTTCCTTCAAGGGCACGGTCGACTTGACGGATGATGTAACCGCCGAGTGGACCCATGATCATCGCACCAAGGAACATCGGAATGTCCGTCCCGACGATGACACCCATCGTGGCGAGCGCCCCGACGACACCGCCTCGAACGTCATGAAGCAATTTACCACCTGTGAACCCGATCAAGAGTGGTAAGAGATACGTGATCGTCGGACCGACGAGCTCGGCCAAGTTCTCATTCGGCCACCAGCCTGTCGGGATGAAGAGTGCTGTGATGATCCCCCAAGCGATGAAGGCGCCGATGTTCGGCATGACCATCCCGCTCAGGAAACTCCCGAACCGTTGTACTTTGACTCGAACCCCGCCCGAGCCAGCTTGCGTATTCGCCATGTATAAAACCTCCAGTCCTTAATTGTGAAAGGTTGTTGTGTAGTGTAGCTAACCGGTTTGTGCTCTACACCTGTATTGTAGACCCGGGGTAAGCGCTTACTCAATTCAATCCAGTTCATAGTTTGGCAACATTTCGTGCCAAACAAAAAAATGACCACGACGGGTCATTTCTCGTGCAGCGCGTCTTGCATCATGTTTTTCATGCAATCATGAAGCAATAGGCGCAGTTCTTTCTTTGATCCGGTACTATATAAGGTCATCTGTTCTTCACTTTCGATGAGCGAGCCACTGACCGCACTCAAAAACTGGAGCTCGATGTCGCGCGCCTCTTCTGGTGCCAGCAACACGAGCAGACGGGAGACGGGTTCCGTCGATTGATCCATCATGAGAAGCGGAATCGACGTCGTCAAATCGAACGCGAACACACTCGCCCGTTCAATCGACGGGTGACGTCCGTGGAACAACGCCAGCTTCGTACCGGGAATACCGAGACCGGCCACTTCGTGTCGGCGGAGCAGTTGCGCCGACAATTGGATTCCACTCTCGACGAGACCGCGTTCTTCTAAATGTGTGCCGAGGTCGAATAAGATGTCCTCGAGCCGGTCACTATTGTCGAGCGTGACGAGGTCGAACTGACGGTCCATCCGCTCAAACGTCTCGACGAGTTCACCGAGCTCACCAAAATCGAGCATCTTCGAACGTGACTTCACATCTTTTGTTTGGAACGATTGTGGCAGCGACAACAGCAAGTGACGGACCCGCTGCACTTCCTCGGTCGTCAACAACGGATTGACCATGAGCGTCGGCACCGCTAAGGGCGGCAACGGGACGGTCGACAGAATGACATCGTAATCATCGAGCCGGTGCTGTTCAAGGCCAAACAACGACGAGTTGACGACATTTTGCATCTCCGGGAACTCTTGCTTCACGCGATTGACAAGCATCTTTGACGACCCGAGGCCGGCCGAACAGACGACGAGCGCCCGATATTCGCGACGACGCACTGGTTTGACGAGCGCGGCCGCAAAATGCATCGCCCAAAACACCGTTTCGTCTTCTGTGAACGTGTTCGTCCCGAAAACGATATCGGCTGCCTGTTGGATGGCCGCCCGCAAGTTCGGATAGTCTCGGTCGATGTGCGGCCGGACCGTCTCCGTATCTGGAAGCGCCTGCGTGTTCAAGCTCGACAAGATATGGGCGAGCAGTCCTTTCTCGAGCGCGGTATCGTCGGTGAAGGCGAACCCATGGATGAGGGAGACGTGATGGATTAGTTTATGCACGCGAATCTGCATGACCCAACGTTCTTCCTCGTCTTCTTGCATCTGTTCTTTTAAGGAGCGGAGCCGATTCGCTTCTTCCGCAAACCAGACACGCTCAGCCATCGAAAACGGGACCCCGAGTGCCGTTTCCATTTCTTGAGCGACTTTCAAATAATCGTCCGAACGACCTTTCGTGTACATCTCTAAGAAGAAGCCGGCATCGAGTCTCGCTTGTTGCACCCCGTAGGCGAACGTGACGCGCATGATCGTCCGGTCATCCATCCGTTCGAATGAATGATTCTTTAAATAGTCGTAACCGTCCCGAAGCGCCTCGAGCATGACGTCACATGGGACCGTCTTCAAGAAGGCAGGGATGTAGTCGTCTTCACCGCGAACGAAACGGTAAAACGCGAGCGTGTCCCAATGCGCCATGAGCGCATTGATCATGAGCTTACGCTTTTCTGCCTCCAGACCGAGCACTTGGGCGCCGACCCCTTTCTTCCGTTCGACCTCGAGGTTGTATTCGTCGAACCAGCGATCTAGCTTCTCCAAGTCTTGCGTGAGCGTGCTCGGAGAAACGTGCATCTGCTTCGCGACGGCCTGCAGTTTCAGCATGTCTTTCTCAAATAAGAGCCGCCACGCCAGTTCAAAGATACGGTCCTCCGCCGTCGGGATCGCCTCGGCCGAAAGAATCAAATCCTCCCGCAGTTGCTGTTTCGCATTCGCTGCGCCGACGAGACTGAGTCCTCGCCCTCGCTGCCACGATAGTTCAAGTTCGAACTCTTTTAACACACCTTCGAGCAATTGGCGTTCCCGTTGAATCGTCCGTTCAGACAAATTCACCGCTTGCGCAATCTCCGCGAGCGGTGTCGATGTCTCCGTACCTAATAAATGTAGTAAAATCGAGCGCTCGCGAGCGCTCCACTCATGCTTCATATCGCTTCACCCATTCCTCGACGATTTGTCGATATTCCTCGAGCGACAACATGTTTCTGACCGGGCGAACGTACGCCGTTGGATGCGATGGTCGGTTCGTTCCGTCTTGATAGATGACCAACTTCACGTCGTCAGGGATGTCCCGACCTGTACCGTGTGCCACTTCGCACACAAGACGCCCCGAACACGCTTGGGCAAACAGCTTCGCCGCCATCGCGCTAGTGACGAAGCCGCATGGACAGGCAATGTATACGTTCATGTCAAACCTTCTTTCGTCGCTTATCTTTATATAACCATACGATGGAACCGCTTACTTCACCTACTATTTTGCTTGTTGGCAAAGAAATCGGCAAGCAGTAAAAAGCACCTCTCTGTTTAGAGAAGTGCTTTCGCGATCATTGGATTATTCAACCGTCACCGATTTTGCCAAGTTGCGCGGCTTGTCGACGTCGCAACCCCGGGCGAGCGCGGCGTAATACGCCATGAGTTGAACCGGGAGCACCGTCACGAGCGGGGCGAGAAGCGGTTCGACGTGCGGCAAGATGAACTCGTCGTCCTCATGCTCGACCCCTTGCATCGAGATGATGCAGGCGTTCGCGCCACGGGCGACGACTTCTTTGACGTTGCTGCGAATGTTCAAGTTCGTCTTCGGCTGCGAGATGAGTGCGATGACCGGCGTCCCGTCCTCGATCAAGGCAATCGATCCGTGCTTGAGCTCTCCACCTGGATAGCCTTCCGCTTGGATATACGAGATCTCCTTCACTTTGAGCGCGCCTTCTAGACAAACCGACGCGTCGAGCCCGCGTCCGATGAAGAACGTGTTCGGTGTCGTCTTCAAGTAACGTTCTGCCAAATCTTCGAACAGTTCTTTTTGTGACATGACCGAGTCCATGATCGTCGCGACACGCGCGAGTTCTGGCATCAATTCGAACGGTAGCTCTTTTCCGTTCGCGCGGGCAATATCATAGGCGAGGATGGCGAGCACCGCGATTTGGGCCGTGTACGCCTTCGTCGACGCGACCGCGATCTCTGGTCCAGCGTGGAGGAGCATCGTCTCGTTCGCCTCACGCGAGAGCGTCGACCCTGGCACGTTCGTCATCGTCAGCGCCTTATGGCCACGCTTCTTCACTTCGACGAGGACGGCTCGGCTGTCGGCCGTCTCCCCGGACTGCGACAAGAAGACGAAGAGCGGACGTTCACTTAAAAGTGGCATGTTGTAGCCGAACTCTGATGAGATATGCACCTCGGTCGGGATGCCGGCAATCCGTTCTAAAATGTCTTTCCCGACAAGCCCGGCGTTATAGCTCGTGCCGCACGCGACGATATAGATGCGGTCGGCCTCAGAGACGAGCGAGCGCACGCCTTCCGTGAGCTCGATGTCGCCGTCGGCGTTCTGATAGTGCTGGATGATGTTGCGGATGACGGCCGGTTGCTCGTCCATCTCCTTCAACATGTAGTGCGCGTACGTGCCCTTCTCGATGTCTGACGCATCGATCTCGGCCGTGTACGGCGCGCGTTCCAATACTTCACCGTCGAGCGTCTTGATCGTCGCCGACTCGCGCGTCAAGATGACGATCTCGCCATCGTGAAGCTCGAGGTACTGGTCCGTCACCTGGAGCATCGCCATCGCGTCAGACGCGACAACGTTGAACGTGCCGTCGCCGAGTCCGACGAGGAGCGGCGACTTGTTCTTGCCGATATAGAGGCGCTCTTCGTCCTCCGAGTCGATCATCGCGATCGCGTACGAGCCGTGAAGTTCAGCGAGCGTCTTGCGGAACGCCGATTCGACGTCGCCGAGCGCGACGAAGTTCTTCTCCATCAGCTGGACGATGACTTCCGTGTCCGTCTCCGACTTGAACGGGACGTCGAGCGTCGCCTTGAGCTGTTCGTCGTTCTCGATGACCCCGTTGTGGACGAGCGTGAAGCGTGCCGTCGTGCTCTGATGCGGGTGGGCGTTCGGGACGCTCGGCACGCCGTGTGTCGCCCAACGTGTGTGGCCAATCCCGACCGTACCTTCCGCTTCGACCGGGACGATGTCACGAAGTGCGGCGATACGCCCGACTTCTTTAAACACGTTCACGTTTTCTCCGACGAGCGCGATCCCGGCTGAGTCATAGCCGCGGTACTCGAGTTTCTCAAGCCCTTTCAACAAAATCTCTTTCGTCCCGACTTGACCGATCATTCCTACAATTCCACACATACACAATTCTCCTCTATATTTGATTTCTCGAAAAAAGGAAACGGGCTTTTTTGAGTGCTGTCAATGTGCCCCACTTTGTCCGTCCGGTCACCCGAACGCTTTACTGGAACACTCTTAGTCGTGACAGGCGACTAGAAGGCATCCGCCGAAATCTCGATCACCTTCGTCCTCGTCAACTCCGCAGAGTTCTGGCGCTTCTCAATCATATCCAGCCGTTTCTCCAGATACCCTTTCATGCTAGCGGTTCTCCATAAGCACGAATAGCATTTTTATCACACCATCTTCCGATACTTTTTTACCGTTCATGCAAAAGTCACCACTTTCACTAAAAAGCCATTTTTTCAACAGGCTTGTCCCGACGCGTCGGTTCAGTCATGATGGAAGTAACTCGTGATGAAACGGAGGAACGGCTATGAACATCGGCTTTCTCGTCGTCGGCATTATCTTATCGACGCTCTCGAAATGGTTGCAAGTTCAAGGGGAGGACGAACTCGGGGATTTGCTCGTGTTCCCCGCCGCCTTCTTTCTCGGCTTGGCGCTTGTGACGAGCTTTCCGTTCTTCAAAGACTGGTGGCGCGAACCGTCCAGCCGCCCGAGAGCACTGCGATTCGCAAGCCTCGTCGCGGTCAGCATTCTATCGTTCCAGCTGTTCGCCTGGCTCGTCTTCGGTCAAGGTGAGTGGCTCGGAGCACTGTTCTTGTTGCCGTTCTTCATTTGCGTTTATTTCATCGTTCGGACGTTCAAATAAAATGGGGAAGCGCTCAGGCGCTCCCCCATTTTCGTTCTTCAGTCAATTCGGCTTCGGAGACGTAATTGTCATCGAGACTAGCCATATAGCGCTCGTACCACTTGCCAATCGGAACCGACAAGAGAAACGAGACCACCCCAATCAGGAAGAACGTTTGGAGTGACATGAGCTTCGTGAGCGCAGCGTAGACCCACAGTAAAATGAGTGGGTACATCAATAGTCCGCTCAACGAATAGAAGTGGATGAGACGTCTTGCCTCGCGAGATACCAGATACTTCTTTTTAATCGTCTCGCGTCGCCATGACTTATAAAAGTCAGGCAGGCCCGCCACCGCTCCGATGAAGAAGACCGTCACCGTGGAGAGCCAGTCATATTCGACTAGGAAAAACAGAATCACGACACCGACAAAAGACAAGAGAACGACGGACGTCTTTTTCGCGCTGTCGAACGCCATGAGTTCACGCATCTGGCTACGCTTATCCATGACGCGCCTCCTCTAACTCACGCGCTTCCCGAATTAACTTCAAATCCTTGTCGGTCAAATAGCGATCGTCATGTGTTTGGATGATGCGGTCGAGCCACTTGCCGATGAACGAGGCACCCCAGAAAAAGGCTTGCGACAACAAGAAGGCTTGGAACGATTGCGGTTGCGGTGTCTGATTAAAGACGACGTACCCGAAATAGCCGATGGCGGCAAAACCGATGAACATCGCCGTATAACGTAACGACAACAACCTGCGCGCCTTTTTGTTCTTAACGAACCGTAGCCACAAGTTAAACTTGGCGACTTCGATGCCAATCAATAGGAAGCAAAAACCGAAAATCGTTGCCATGATTGCGCCTGTTGACAGGTCTCGGTAAGAGGCGAATGTCAACATCCCGATGATGACCGTCGCAGTGAGAATGCCGATCGTCCAACCCGTGAACGTCTGAAAGCGTAATAGTGTATCGATTTGTCGTTTTGAATGCGGGGATAATTCCATTTAGCTCATCCTTTCAATCAGTTGTTCATAGGTCGGCATGTCCGGCTCTACTGCCTGTAGTTGCTTTGTAATGAGACGGTCGCGGTACGAGTCCGTGAATCGCATGACAGCGAAGAGGACACCAATCAACAATCCGATGCTATGGTCGAGGACCAGCGCCGTCATCGATACCGCCAATAAGAGCGCCTCTAGCCATGTCATCGCATATTGGATGCGGAGCCACTTGATGGCCAAGGGATTCGTTGCGACGTGACGCATGATGCGATACTCATTCGTCCCCATGAAGATGAGAAAGATGGCGAGTAGCCACATTAAAGGAATCAACCACATCCATTGGGCGAACAATGCATACAGAAAGGCAGCGAGGTAGATAATCAGTGCCGGGACCCCGTACCGTCGAATCTTGATGACTTGTCTAACGTCGCGTTGCATCTGCTCCCCCCTCTCCCTTTCATATCTTCCATTTCTTCCTTAGTATACGAAAATCGATTCGCTCCCGTTTCAAATTTACTAAATATTCCTTCAATAATCGTTCGACGTTTTTCAACAAATGACGAAGGATTGTCCGCCATCTGAACCTATTATCTGATATACTGATAGCGTATTCATGCCTACAAATTTTTATGTGAAAGGTGCAGACAGTCATGGCCCCAAAGTATAAACAAGTCGCCGAACAGATTGAGACGGATATTATGAATCACGTCTACCAACATACGAGCAAGCTCCTCACCGAAGACGAATATGCGACGAAATATGGCGTCAGTCGCAACACGGTCCGGAAGGCGATCGAGATTCTCGTCAATAAAGGTTACGTCTATCAAGTGCAGGGGAGCGGTGTCTTCGTCCGCGACCACTACATGAGTGATTACGTGAACCTTGAGAAACTGCAAGGTCTCACGAGTGACTTCAGTGGACGGAAAGTCGAGACGCGTGTCCTCGATTTTGAGCTGACGACAGCGAATGAGGAAGTCGCTGAACGGATGAAGTGTGACGTCGGGACACCGGTCTACTACGTGAAACGTCTTCGTCTCGTCGATGACCATCCGTTCTCGCTCGAAGATTCCTACTTCCGAAAAGACCTCGTCGTCTACCTCGACCGCAACATCACCGAGAAGTCGATTTACAACTACTTCCGCAACGATCAAAAGCTCGCCATCGGCTTTGCCGATCGTGTCATCTACGCCGACTTTTTAAATAAAGAAGATGCCGATTTACTCGGACTGAACGAGAATGACCCGGCCCTCCTCGTCGACAACACCGTCTATTTAACGAACGGTCAAATCTTCGACGTATCGCGCTCGACACATCATTTCCGCCATGTGAAGATGCTGAAAGTCTCGAACATCAAATCCTAAACGCACTCGAGAGCCTGTTCTCGCGTGCGTTTTTTTGTTCACATCTTGTACAAAAAGTAAGGGTTTACATGTAAGCGGTATCGTGCTACTATCAACTTGCAGAATTTGTACCTATGAATTCAGGTTATCCGTACAAAAAGGAGAGATATTATGGTTTCTGAAACAATCGAGATTACACCCGAAGATATCTTCGGTTTAATCGCCCTCTCGGGTGACGCCAAAGCGAGCTACCATCACGCGATGCTCCTCATGCAAGAAGGCAAAGCAGAAGAAGCTGCTGAAGCGGTGAAAGCCGGTGATGCGACATTGAAAGAAGCACACGCCATCCAAACGAAATTCGTCACGCTCGAAGCACAAGGGAAAACGGCTACGGTCGGCGTCCTCATGGTGCACGCGCAAGACCACTTAATGAACACGATCCTCGTCAAAGAGATGCTCGGCTATATGATGAACATGCAAAACGAAATCAACCAATTGAAAGGAATGGATCAAAAATGATGAAAATCGGACTCTTCTGCGCAGCAGGTATGTCAACAAGTATGTTAGTGGAAAAAATGAAAGCGGTCGCAGCTGAACGCGGGATCGAGGCTGAAATCGCAGCTTACCCAGAATCAGAGATGGAAACGTATGTCGACAACCTCGACGTCGCCCTTCTCGGACCACAAGTGAAATACTTGCTCTCGAAAGGCAAACAAATCTGTGAGCCAAAAGGCGTGCCAATCGACGTCATCAACACGATCGACTACGGCATGATGAACGGAGCAAAAGTATTCGACCACGCAATGAAACTTGCAAACAAATAATTCAACTGAGGTGACCACTTTGAAAATGCCTAAAGATTTCTTGTTCGGCGCAGCATCGGCTTCTTACCAAGTCGAAGGCGCATGGAACGAGGACGGGAAAGGACTCTCGAACTGGGACGTCTTCTCGAAAATTCCTGGAAAAACGTTTGAAGATACGAACGGCGACGTCGCTGTCGACCATTACCACCGTTATAAAGAAGATATCGCGCTCATGGCAGAGATGGGACTTGAATCATATCGCTTCTCGATCTCATGGCCGCGTGTCTTCCCGAACGGCACGGGCGAAGTGAACGAAAAAGGGCTCGAGTTTTACAACAACTTGATTGACGAGTGCTTGAAGCACAACATCGTCCCGTTCGTCACACTCTACCACTGGGACCTCCCACAAGCGCTCGAAGAAAAAGGCGGCTGGAAGAACAAAGAGACAGTTGACGCATTCGTCCGTTTCGCCGATACTTGTTTCCAATCGTTCGGCGACCGTGTCCGTCACTGGATCACGTTCAATGAAGCGGTTATCTTCTGCTCGCTCGGCTACTTGACTGGGGCACACCCACCGGGCATCGAAGGAGACGTCAAAGGTTATTTCCAAACGACGCACCACGTCAACGTCGCACACGCTCGTTCAGTCGAATTGTTCAAGCAAGATGGCTACGAAGGCGAAATCGGGATCACGCACGTGTTCAACCCGGCCTTCAGCATCGATGACGCCGAAGAGAACAAATTCGCTGAAATGCACGCGAACGCCTACTCGACACACTGGTTCTACGATCCGGTTCTTAAAGGAACGTATCCGGAATACGTCGTCAAAGGACTCGACGAGCAAGGTCTTCTCCCAGAGATGACAGACGAAGAACTCGACCTCTTGAAGCGTACGGCTTCAATGAACGACTTCATCGGCCTCAACTACTACAGCCCGCAACGCGTCATGAAAAACGACTCGGCGCTCGTCATGGCCGGTGGCCGCGAGAACTCGACTGGCCGCCCAGGTAACCCGTCATTCGACGGCGTCTACAAGACGGTCATGATGGACGACAAAGTCTACACGAAATGGGCTTGGGAAATCTCACCTGAAGCGTTCCTCGACGGCATGCATATGCTCAAGGATCGTTACGGTGACGTGAAAATTTACATCACAGAGAACGGTCTCGGTGACGTCGACCCAATCGTTGACGGCGAAATCCTCGACGACCCACGCATCGAATATATCGAAGGCCACATCCGTGCCGTCAAGCACGCGGTTGAACAAGGCATCAACGTCGCAGGCTACTACGCTTGGTCGGCAATTGATCTTCTCAGCTGGCTCAACGGTTACAAGAAACAATATGGCTTCATCTACGTCGACCACGCCAACGGCCTCGAACGGAAGAAGAAGAAATCGTTCTACTGGTACAAAGACATTATCGCGACACGCGCTGAAAACCTATAAGGAGGTTCCCCATGAGCCGCTTAGAAACCGTATTTGAAAAATTCACGCCAGGGTTCGTTCGTTTCGCGAACGCAAAGCCCGTCCTTGCTATTAAGGACGGGTTCATCCTGACGATGCCGATGACGATCATCGGGTCATTGTTCTTGCTCATCCTCGCGCTCCCGATTCCAGGTTGGGCCGAGTTCATGTCAGGTCTGTTCGGAGCAGACTGGACACTCCCGCTCACGCAAGTCGTCGGCGCCACGTTTGACATTCTTGCTTTAATCGGTGTTTTTGGAATCGCTTACTCGTACGTCAAAAACGAAAAAATCGAAGGTGTGCCAGCCGGTATCCTTGGGATTATCTCGTTCTTGATCATCACGCAAGCATCTGTCCTCTCTGAAGGCGGAGAAACAATCGGCGGGGTTATCCCGAAAGTATGGACAGGTGGACAAGGTGTCCTCGCTGCCATCGTCGTCGGTCTCGTTGTCGGATTCATCTACTCACAGTTCATCAAACGCGGTATCCGCATCAAAATGCCTGACGGTGTACCACCAGGTGTCTCGAACTCATTCTCGGCGTTGATCCCAGGTCTCGCCATCGTCTCACTCGCGGTCGCGACGTTCGCAGTTTTCCAAGCGGTTGCAGATCGTACGTTCACAGAAGTCGTCTATGACGTCCTTCAATCACCGCTTCAAAACTTGACGGACACGCTCGCAGGAGCGGTCATCATCATGGTGCTCATGTCTGTCATGTGGTGGTGTGGAATTCACGGAGCGGCGATCATCATGGGTATCATGGGTCCACTCCTTACAGCGAACGCGCTTCAAAACCAAGCGATCATCGACTCGGGTGAAGCACTCGTCGTCGGTGAGAACGCAAAAATCGTTACAATCCAGTTCCTCGACGTCTTCACGAAGCTCGGCGGATCAGGTATCACAATCGGTTTCATCATCGCGACGCTCATGGTTGCCCGTTCAGCTCACTTGAAGCAGCTCGGTAAACTCTCGCTCGCACCAAGTATCTTCAACATTAACGAGCCGGTCATCTTCGGGATGCCAATCGTGTTCAACCCGATCATGTTCATCCCGTTCGTGATCGTACCAGCGATCGCATCGTTCATGGTGTACTTCTCAATCCTTTGGGGCTGGGTCGAACCGTTCAACGCACTTCAAGTGCCATGGACGACACCACCGATCATCTCTGGCTTCTTGATCGGCGGATGGCGTGCAGCGCTCTTGCAGATCGCAACGATCGCTATGGCCGTCGCTGTCTACCTCCCGTTCGTTCGCATGCAGGACCGCGTGTCGTACGGTGAAGAAGTAAAAGCACAAGAAGACGCAGATAAAGCGTCAGCATAAACCTAAGCAAATAACGACAGCCCTTCTCATCGCAGAGAAGGGCTGTTATATTTAGGAAAATGAGTAAGAGAGTTGGGACAATATGAAAAACTACACACCCGCCTTTATGATTTTATCGAGCGCGGCCCTCACGTTCGGGCTTGGTTTCAAATCCATGTTTCCGAATGCGATGTTAATCGGCATCGGGTTACATACGATTTTCCTGCTATGTGCCGCCTACTCGTTGGGCAAGTATCGGGCACATATCGCCAAGGTAAACACATAACGCCATGACGAAAGCCGTCATGGCGTTTTTTCAGTCAACCTCTCGAACGGGGAACTCACTTGCGATTTCCCGTAACCCCTGTAAGAACTGTTCCACTCGTAAGACCGACGTCTCGAATTCAAAGTCGAGCGCTTCGGTCTCATCACCGAGCGGGTGTTCGAGATGACCCCGTACGTTCACTTCATCCCCGCCCCCGTCTCGTCGCGTCAACGTCAAACAGACGTATGGCTCTGTCGGCTCGAACTCGACTTCTCGCGTGTTACCGGCCACGAACGACTCGAAGACCGGTATGTAGTGCGCGACGAGCAGACTGTCGAGCATGATGCCATCGAATGTGATGCGGTGCTCCGGTGCGTGGAAGCCGACCCAATTCCGATGCCACGCCGCGTCATGGATGTTGTCGGCGTCTTTATACGCGTACGCATAGCTCTCAATCGAAATGTCAGTCGTTCCGTCACGTGCTGCTAATTTTGCGAGCGCCATCGTCAACCGTCCTTCCGAAGCGAATAGCCATCAATCTCTAACAGACGCATCCGTTTTTGGTCGACGGCCGCATGGACGATGACCGTCACCCCTGGGTTAAGTTGCATCATCTTCCTGATTTTCGTCAAGTCGTCCCCTTTGATCTCGACCGGCAAGACGAACTCGCCTTCTTTCAAATGGATGAACTTGATCTTTCCTTTATCGTCATAGCCTGTCACTTCGTATGTCGCATACTCACGTTTCATTAACATCTCTCCTTCTTCTGAATCGATTTCCACATCGAGACGACGAACTTCCCGTTCAATCCGCTGATGACGTCTCCGTAATCCCTTCACTCCTAGAAAAGAGGAGAACAACACGAACAGGAACGCGGAGACGTTGGCATAAAAAATGCCGTAAAATAGCCCGTATAAGAACCAGCACAACAAAGACATCATTAAGAGCGACGTCGTCTTGTCCTGTTCGCGTTCTTGATTCGTTCTATGGTCTAACGTCATCATCCGTCCTCCTCTCCCTACTTCTTACGTTCCCTGCCTGAGTTGGTTCCACACAAAAACAGCCAATCCCTGTAGCGGCAGGAATTGGCTGTTTAAGTTGTTACGCCTCGACGCTGTCTGCGTGTTTCGCTTTATGGTCGGCGATGACACCGGCGTACCATTTCGCGCTGTCTTTCCACACACGGTCTTGCGTCTCGAAGTCGATGTAGAGAATGCCGAAGCGCTTCTCGTAACCGAAGCTCCATTCGAAGTTGTCCATGAGCGACCAGAGATAGTACCCTGAGATGTTCATGCCTTCGTCGTTCAAGTCAGATACGGCTGTGAGGTGCTTTTTGACGTAGTCGATGCGTTTATCGTCATGGACTTCGCCGTTCTCGAGCACGTCGTCATACGCTGCGCCGTTCTCTGTGATGATGATTGGTAAGTCTGTGTACTCGTTACGTAAGCGACGGATCAGGTCTTTGAATTCGTTCGGGGCGATATCCCAGCCCATGCCCGTCTTCTCGTAATCGGAGTACGCAGCCACTGTCATGAAGTCATTCGCCGCGCTGAACTCGACGAGTCCGCGGCTATAGAAGTTGATACCGAAGAAGTCGCACTCTGTCGAGATCGTCTCCATGTCACCCGGTTTGATGAAGTCGTACGTGTGCACGTACTTCGCGAACAAGTTCATCATGTCGACCGGATACTGGCCTTTGAACACCGGGTCGAGGAACCAGCGATTCGAGTACCCGTCCGAGTTGTTTTGTGCGAGGCGGTCGTTCACCGAGTCCGTCTTCGCATAGACCGGCGACAAGTTGAGCGTGATACCGATCGGCGTCGTCGACTTCAACTCCTGTTTCAACAGTTCGACCGCTTTCCCGTGCGAGAGAAGCATGTGGTGCACGGCGCGGACCGCTTCGTTCAAGTCACGATGACCCGGCGCGTGGACGCCGAGATGGTAACCGAGGAAGCCGGCACACCATGGCTCGTTGTGCGTGATCCATGAATCGACGACGTCGTCGAGCTCATCGAAGCACACTTTCGCATAGTCGAGGAACCAATCGACCGAGTCGCGGTTCACCCAACCGCCTTCTTCATGTGCCCACATCGGGAGGTCCCAATGATAGAGCGTGACGGCCGGTTTGATGCCTTCTTCACGGAGACGTGTCGCGAGCGTCTTGTAGAACGCCATCCCAGCCGGGTTGAACTCACCCTTTGCCGGGAAGATGCGCGGCCAAGCGATCGAGAAGCGGTACGTGTCGACACCGAGCTTTTTGATGTGCTGGATGTCTTCTTCGAAACGATGGTAGTGATCGCAAGCGACGTCACCGTTATGCTTCTCGAACACACGTCCGTCGATGTCACAGAACATGTCCCAAATCGACGGCGTCCGACCGTCTTCGTTGTGCGCACCTTCGATTTGATACGAAGATGTCGCAGTTCCGAAGACGAAGTCTTTGTTAAATTGCATAGTGTTTTCCTCTTTTCTCTATTATTCTTTGACCGCGCCAGCCGAGATACTGCTGACGATATACTTCGACATGAACAAGAAGGCGATCATGATCGGCACGACCGAGATGGCGATACCGAGGTACAAGGCACCGAGGTTTTCGGCGACTTGCGAGCCTTTCAAGAAGCCCATGAGAACCGGAAGCGTGTATTTCTCCGGCGAGAACAAGAGCACGAGCGGCATCAAGTAGTTGTTCCATGAGCCGATGAACGTGAAGATCGACATCGTCGCGACAGCCGGCATCATCATCGGGAGTGCGATCGTATGGAAGATACGAAGCTCACTCGCTCCATCGATCCGGGCCGCTTCAATCATACTGATGTGAAGCGTCGCCTGGGTGTACTGCCGGATGAAGAAGACGACGAACGGACTGGCGATCGACGGGATGATGAGCGGGATGAACGAGTCGAGAATCCCGAGCGTCTTAGAGATCTCGTAGAAACCGATGAGCCCGAGTTGTCCCGGTACCATCATCATGACGAGCATGAAGATGAACATCACGTTTTTGCCTTTGAAGTCATAGAAGGCGAAGCCGAACGCTGTCATCGCTGAGAAGTAACCAGAGAGCAACGTGACGAGCACGGCGATGATCAAACTGTTTTTAAAGCCTGTCCAGATGTTGATGTAGTCGCTCAAGATCGCGTAGTTGTCGATGAGCGCCGTACCTGGGAGAAGTGAGAAACCTGACATGATTTCTCCGTTCGTCCGTGTCGCGTTGACGAGCATCATGAGGAACGGGATGAAACAGATGATCGTCAAGATGATCAAGCCCGTGTAAATGACACCACGGCTGAAGAATTTCTTCTTCTGTTTTTGTTTCGGTGGCTCCACACGAAGCGGTTTCTCTTCGCGCGGCGGCTGTACTTCGCTGTCGGCGAGCATACGCCGTGATTCTGCATTCTGTTCCATTGCTTATGCTCCCTTCTGCGCAGCGCGCTCTTTACGGAACATGCCTTTGAAGACGACCGCCGAGAAGACGAGCGTGATCAAGAACAAGCCGTAAGCGACCGCTGCCGCATAGCCATAGTTGTTATACTTGAACGCCTGGTTGTACAGGTAAAGAACCATCGTGTTAAGCGATCCGTCTGGTGCACCGATCCCGTCCGTCAAGAGAAGCGGCAGGTCGAACAATTGAAGTCCGCCGATGAGCGACGTGATCATGATATACAAGAGAATCGGTTTGAGTAGCGGTAATGTGACGAACGTAAACATTTGCCAACGGTTCGCGCCATCGATATGGGCGGCTTCGAAGAAGTCTTTTGAGATACCCGATACGCCGGCCATGACGATGATGAACGAGTGACCGAACCACATCCATGTCAAAATGAGTGAGACGGACAGTTGTGCCGTCACCGGTTGCGATAGCCAGTTGATTGGGTCTGAGATGATCCCGAGTTTCAAGAGCATCATGTTGAGTGAACCGTGCTGCCAGTCAAGCAAAATTCCGAACAAGAGCGCGACCGAACTGATCGTGATCAAGTTTGGCAGGTAGAAGAATGAGCGGAAGAACGCGAGGCCCTTCAATTTCAACCGAAGATCGGAGAACAACAGTGCAAGAAGTAAGGCAAGACCAATCTGTAAGGCGAAGTTTACTCCCCAAATCTTGATCGTATTGACGAACGCCTCGATGAAGTATGTGTCAGTCAACAGTCGCGCATAGTTCGCGAAGCCGACGATCTCTTCTCCCGGGCTGCCGGTATAGTTGGTGAAGCTGTAATACAGGGTCAAGAAGACCGGATAAATACTGAATGTCAAAAAGACGACCCAAAACGGGGCAATAAAGGCATAGCCATAGCGGTCTAGTTTTTTCACGTCGTGTTACTCCTTCCATAGCAACCCTCAGGGGGGAGGGTCTTCCCCCCAAGGATTAGCTGGCCTCAGTCAACTTTGATGTCTGGGTAAGCGTTTTTCGCTTGTTTTTTGAATTCTGCAACAGCTTCTTCTTTCGTCTTCTTGCCTTCCACGTACTGGAGGACCGAAGCGCCGTAGAGCGTGTCGAGCTGTTGGTCGTACTTCGTGACGATACCTGGTGTGATTTCATCCGCTTGGCCAAGGAAGAACTCGTAATTGTTCTGTCCGCCGAGGAACTCATCGCTGAAGTCGTCTTTGATTTTGTCTGTTACTGGTTTGAAGGCAAGAACGTCGCCTGTCTCTTCTGCCCAGTCTGTCAAGAACTCTTCGTCTTGTGTCATGAGTTTGACGAAGTCGTAAGCAGCTTCTTTGTTTTTCGATCCTTCGTACACGCCGAGCCATGTTCCGCCCCAGAAGTACGGGCTTGGACCGTTCGTGACTGCCCAGTCGCCGGCTGTGTCTTTCGCGCTGTCTTTCAAGACGCTGTGAAGGCCCCATGTTGGAAGGACGTATGAGAAGACTTGTGTTTCTGTCTCTGTGCCGCCTTCTTTCACTTTGATCGGTTTCGACATGCCTTCGAACCAAGATGGTGACCATTCTGGAGCGAGTGCCGTGTATTGCTTGTCACGAAGCTCTTTCGCGTAGTCCATGTAGTTGATCTTGTCTTCTGTCAACACAAGCTCGTTGTTTTCGTTTACCCATGCTTCTGGGTTCGCGCCTTGTGAGAACCAACGGATCGCGCCTTCGTCTGGGAACATTTTGTAGCCTTTTTCTTTCATCTTCTCAGCAACTTCGAAGACGCCGTCCATCGAGCTCATCATGTTGCCGATTTCAGTCGGATCGTCCGTGCCGAGCACTTCTTTCGCTAAGCTACGTTTGTAGTAGACGCCACCTGGTGTCGTTTGCCACGAAAGGGCGCGCACGTTGCCTTCTGAGTCTTTCCCGAGATCGAATACGTATGGGATGTAGTCGTCCGCGATTTCGTTGACGTTGTATGGCTCATCCGAAAGGTTTTCCCAATAGCCTGCATCTACCCATTGTTTGAGGAAGGCGATTTCGCCTGTGAACACGTCAGGTGCTCCGACGCCGCTCTCGAGTGCTGGCTTAAGTTTTGTCGGATAGTCGGCGATCGGGACGATCGTCAACTCGACTTTCACGCCGTTGCGTTCTTCGTACGTTTTGATTGGCTCTTTCAATTCATCTGTGAACGACCAAACTTTGAGGACGTCGTCTTTAGAACCTGACCCAGAACCTGAAGTTCCTTCGTCGTTTGAGCATGCGCCCAAGACGCCGACTGATAGAGCTCCGATTGAAAGTAAGCTGACTAATTTTTTACGCATGTGTGAACCCATCCTTTTTTTATGGTTTTTAGAAAGCGTTTGCAAGAAGAGGTAAATAATTGTCGAAAGCGCTTTCGGTTTTGTCGAAATAAATAATCGAAAGCGGTTTCGATTTTGGCGGAATGATGTTTCGAAATCGCTCTCTTCTCTCCATTCCGCTGAAGGGAACAGAGCGACTTCGAAAGATCAATCGGAACTACTTTAGTTGTTCACCGGCGCGCATGACGCCCGTTCAATCAGTTTGACCGGAATGACGCGACGTTCCGCCCGTCTTTCCTTGGCGGTCATTTGCTCAATCAACAACTCAGCCGCCGCTTCGCCGATCTCGTCCGTGTCTTGACGGATCGTCGTCAACTTTGGCGTGATGTACTTGATCATCTCGATGTCGTCGTAACCGATGACCGAAATGTCTTCTGGCACGCGAAGTCCTCGTTCATGGATCGCTTCGATGGCGCCAATCGCCATTTGGTCGCCCGCGACGAATACCGCGGTCGGACGTGACTCGAGGTCGAGCAGCTTTTCCATCGCCTGCTTCCCTTCTTCGACAGAGAAAAAGCCGGCGTTGACCAAGTAACCTGGCTCGATTGGCAGGTCGAGCGCCTCCATGGCAAGCTCATACCCTTTGACGCGAGCCGCACCCGCATCAATCGTCTGGTCACCAGCGATATGTGCGATGTGGCGGTGTCCGAGGTCGTGCAAGTAGTTCACGGCAAGGCGGGCCCCTTCGGTGTTGTCGGAATAGACGACGCTACAGTTGGCGCTGTCCATGTCGACGACGACGATAGGGAGGTCACTTTGCATGAGCTCTTGAACTTGCTCATCCATCCGGTCCGAACAGATGACGACGATGCCGTCGACGGCCCGGTGTTTGAAGTGTTCGAGATAACTCATGTCACGGTTGCGAAGGTTGCGCGAGGCGAAGATTAAATCGTAGCCTTGCTCCTCCGTGGCGTGACGGAAACTTTCAATGATGCCGTTGAAGAACGGATGTTTCATTCCGACTTCGTTCGCTTCCGAAAACATGACCCCGATCGCCCACGATTTTTTTGTCGATAACGACTGTGCGTGCGCGTTCGGCAGATAGTCCATCTCGGCCGCGGCTTTCAAAATCTTGGCTCTCGTCTTCTCGCTCACGTCCTTGTAGTTGTTCAACGCTTTAGAGACGGTCGTGATGGAGAAGCCGGTTTTCTTTGCTAAATCATAGATCGTACCCATGTTAGTCTCCTCTTCCCGAAAGCGCTTTCGGTACTTTGATTGTAGCGCATGAATTTGTAGGAATCAATTCTTTTTCGTGGAATATTTTGCGATAAATTTTAATGACGTCTTTCTTCTATATTACTGCATCTGGAAACTTTTTGTCTTTAGTGTGTCTACTTACACACAATAAAAAATTTTCAACTTTCGCTCTATTCTTTGACAGTGATCGTCCAGTCCCCGTCCGCTTTTACAACAAAAACATACGTACTAGAGTTCTCAAAAGAATGTCGTTGTGATCCCTCATAATTACCGATTTCATTCACTAATAAGTCGGCTGCATTTACTGTCACCGCAAAATTCGAATCTCCGTTATGCGTTAAAGTTATTTGATAGCTCCCTTGATTGAGTTCAAAGAAAATGACGTCATCCCCATTGCCCTCTAAGTTACCCGGTAAGTTTTCAATCTCTAAAGGACGATATTGCATAATTTTAATATCCCAATTCCCTTGGTTCCCGTTTATATTTAAATAATAATCCCCAGTTTCTTTAATCCATACAAAACTTTTCCCAGTGTAACTTCCAATCTCATTGGCAAGCAAATCTAACATATTCCCCTGTGCATCTTGAAGTACTACAGCAAAATTACCTGAACCATTATACGTACTTTCCACTACAGCAAAACCTTCTTCAAGTGAAATCGCATCCGTACCCATATCCGTTGTTCCACTGATTGTAGTCGTTAGCTCCTCTTGAATTTTTTCCACACGTTCATCTTTCACTTGATCTATGTCTTTTTCTGTTTCGACTTCAATGATTGAATTATTATTATATACAATCACTATATTCTTGCCATCAATAGTAACCTCATCGAATTTTTGATTGTAGATACTGTATCCCCGATTAGTTTTCAATTCATAAGAAGCCATATAATCTTTGTAATTCGACACAGGGTCTTTAACCTTTACCTCCCGCATGAACTCTTCAATTGTGGGCGCTAAACTTCTTCCACCATCATCCGATTCTTCGTTTTCGGCCACTGATTCATCCTTTTCTGCCTCTTCTATTTCTTCCGTGATTGATACGATATTCCCTTGACCTGAATCTGATGCAGCCTCTTGCTTATTATTTTCAAGAATGCCTAGAATAAAAGTCAGCCAAACTCCTACCAAAAAAATTGAACCCCCAAGTATTATTGGGAATGGTGTAATATTTTTTTTAATAAAGTAACGATAAATGGAAATGAGACCGTAAAGTACTCCTCCTATCATCAGACCTAGACCGCTAAATGCAAGAACATTCTCTAACATAACTAAACCCTCCTATCTTGAGTTTAAACACGATTGACCCAACTATAGTTATTTACCCATTTTTCCCATACAGCCCTACTTCTGTTCTATTTTTCATCAACAAAAATAAAAATCACTCAAATCCAATTTGAGTGATTTTTATTTCATTTCTTTAATTTAACGTTAGTGTGTCCGGGTATACAACCAGACGAGATTCGTGAATTTTTGGACTTCCGTCTCGCCCGTCGCGCCTTTAAACAACCGTTGAAACGGCTTCAACAATTGTTCGAGGACAATCTTTCGGAGTCGTTCCTGATGCAGCTCGTACGTGATCGCCTCGAACAGATCGGCCTGCTCTTCGGTCATCTTCACATGCGTGCGAATCCGTTCAGCCATCTCGATCAACTCGTCCATCGTCACAAGGTTTTTATCGGTCGTCCCTCGCATCTGATCGACGGTGACCGGGTTCAAGATGTGATCTCCCGTTTCGACCATCCGAGCCGCCATCAACTCGACGTAGCCATACAAATTGCGAACGAGCTGTTGAATCGAATAGGCGGTGTTCGTGATGCGTAAAGTGAACAGGATATGTTGCAACATTCCATTAAATAGAATCGTCAATTCAATCGAATATGGGCGGATCTCTTCCCCGATAATCTCAGTCAAGCGCATGGCGAGCCACTCAATCTCATAGACGCGGTGCTGCAAGACGAGCTTTTTCAACTCGGGCTCGTTCGCCGACATGATCGACTCGAACAGCGCATACAAATTCCGTTCCTCGTTCAATTGAATGAGAATCGAAATCTGCTCGATAAAGATGTCTTTGTCCCGTTTGTCGCGTCCCAGTTGCATCTCGATCCGCCGCTGTCCGGCGTCATAGCGCAAGTTCTCGAGGATGTTGGCGACACAGTCCGTCTTCGAGGCGAAATAATTGTAAAACGTCCCTTTCGAGATGTGGGCTCGTTCAATGATCTCTTGCACCGACGTCTGTTGGACCCCGTTTTCGATGAACAAGGTCATGGCGACATCGGCGACTTTTCGTTTCTTATCTTTCATATGCGAATGCTCCGTTCTGCTTGTTTTATATGCTGAGTATATCATTTTGAACTCATAGTACAAAATGGTTGATTTATTTATACAGTGGGTATAAAATCATCACATCGACAATTACTATTATATAACTATTCACAACATAAAGGAGCAAGTCGTATGAAACCAGAATTTCAAAAAAAACCGCCGTATCTCATGCTCGCGGTCTTGTTCGTCGGAGCGTTCATCGCTTTCTTGAACAACTCATTACTTAACGTCGCGCTCCCCTCGATCATGGTCGACTTGGAGATCGCCGACTACTCGACCGTCCAATGGCTCGCGACAGGCTTCATGCTCGTGACGGGTGTACTCGTCCCAGCATCGGCCTACTTGATCACCCGCTTCTCAAACCGGGCGCTCTTTATCACCTCGATGGCAATCTTCGCCGCCGGTACGGCCATCGCCGCCTTCTCACCGACATTCGGCTGGTTGCTCTCGGGCCGGATGATTCAAGCGGTCGGTGCCTCGACGATGGGGCCGCTCCTCATGAACGTCATGCTCGTCAGTTTCCCGCGTGAGAAACGTGGGACAGCGATGGGGATTTTCGGTCTCGTCATGATTTCAGCACCGGCAATCGGACCGACACTCTCGGGCTATATCGTCGAATATTATGACTGGCGCGTCCTCTTTGAGATGATTCTCCCGCTCGCCATCATCGGTCTCGCCCTCGCGATTTGGAAAGCTGAGAACGTCATGGTGCAAAACAAAGAACAATCGCTCGACTACTTGTCGCTCGTCTTGTCGACGCTCGGTTTCGGTGGCGTCTTGTACGGTGTCAGTTCGGCGAGCTCGGACGGGTGGGGCAATCCGATCGTCTTGACGACCATCGTAGTCGGGTTCGTCGCGCTGATTGCGTTCGTCATCCGTCAGCTCAACATGGAGAAACCACTCCTCGACCTACGGGCATATAAATACCCGATGTTCGCGCTGGCGTCGATTATCGCGATCGTCAACGCCGTCGCCATGTTCTCCGGGATGATTTTGACACCGGCGTACGTCCAAAGCGTCCGTGGCATCTCGCCGCTTGACTCGGGGCTCATGCTTCTCCCGGGTGCCATCATCATGGGAATCATGTCGCCAATCACCGGGAAACTGTTCGACAAGTTCGGACCGAAGTTATTATCGCTTGTCGGTCTCACAATCACAGCCATCTCGACATATATGCTCGCGAACGTTCAGCTGGACTCGACGTACACGTACATCGTCGCGACGTATACGCTTCGCATGTTCGGGATGTCGATGGTCATGATGCCTCTCATGACTAATGGTCTCAACCAGTTACCAACGCATCTCAACCCGCACGGAACGGCCATCAACAACACGGCGCAACAAGTATCTGGTGCGATCGGGACAGCTGTGCTCGTCACCATCATGAACTCGGTGACACGGACAGAAGCCGAATCACTCATGAGCGGTGTGGACCCAGCGACGCTCACGGAGAGTGCGATGGGTGCGTTGACGCAACAAGCACTCCTCTCAGGGATTCAAGTCTCGTTCTATGTCGCACTTGGTATGAACATCTTGGCGCTCGTCCTCGCATTCTTTGTGAAGCGCGTTGATGTGAAAAAACTCGATTTTAAAGAAGAGGCAACAGAGCTCAAAAAAGCGAATTAATGCAGTGAAAAGCCGCCCATTAGGACGGCTTTTTCTCATAGATTCAAAAACCGCATATCTTCACGGCTCGGCTGTTCGGCGTCAATCTGTTGAATTTTTTGCTCATAATATTTAGCCGTCCACGCCTGTAAACCGACGACGACCCCAAGTACGACAAGGATATACAATTGTCGTTCCTGTTGGAATAAGCCATAGATGGCGAGCGCGCCGATCAGCGCTTGTACTCCTCGAAGAACGTATTGCCGAGGAATCAAACGTCTCACATCTTCTTCGTGTGTCAGCTGCTGCAAAAAGCGGCTCTCTTTCCAGTCCATATACGTCAGCGCCGCGAGCGCCACGAAAAAACCGAGCAAGTACCCGACGGACCCGTTCATCAAAAACATCGCGAACGTCAGTCCGACCGCGATGACGGTCGTGACGTGCAATGGCATCCATTTTTTCTGGTAAGCTACAATTTCCCGTATCCGTTGCTGTTTGTCCATTCCCATCACCTCGCTACTCTGTACGAAGATTGATTGGATTTAGTTCCCTTTTTCTTTAAATTTAATATTCTGACTACAAATTATATGGTATTATTTTCATAGTTTGTTTAATCGTTTAGGAGGAATGGATGATGAAAAGCTGGCTCATCACTTATTTGACCGTCGCGTTACTTCTAGTCTCGTCTTTCACATCGATGTCATCAGCAGAAGCTTCGTCAAATAAAGAGAATCGTGCGATCATGGGCTCTTCCACTGTGACGCCTCAACAGATGGCGGACTTCGTGAAGCGAAAGAATCCGAACAACGTCCGGCTTCAAGGTGTGACGGTCGAGGAACTGGCGAAACTGTTCGTCATCATCGGCGCGAAAGAAGGTGTCCGCGGCGATGTCGCGTTCGCGCAAGCGTTGAAAGAGACCGGATACTTCAGCTACAAAGGCGACGTCCTGCCGAGACAACATAACTACTCAGGCATCGGCACGGTCGGCAAAGGAGTGAAAGGCCATTTCTTCCGTTCTCCGCACCAAGGGGTGACGGCCCAGATTCAACATCTGAAGGCGTACGCCTCAAAAGACGACTTGAACATGACACGCGTCGACCCACGCTTCCATTATGTGAAACGAGGATCGGCGACGACATGGCCCGCGCTCCATCGCAAATGGGCGATGCAGCCAAAAGGCAACTACGGTACCGAAATCTTATCCATCTATCGGGAGATGGAACGGACACAGCTTCGTGTCGCCAAAAAATGACAAGACATATAGGGGTGAAAGATAGTGACTTGCAATCAAGTACGATTGTTCAGCGGACTCGCGCTTCTCGCAGCGGGCGTCGCTTTACTTCTCAAACGTTAAGCATCCGGGCATCTGCTCAGATGCTTTTTTTGTTCTGCGTATTCACTTCAGATATGATGAAAGAAAGCTGTTGCATAAGGAGGTCATCACCATGTCATGGGATGAACGGTTCGATACAGAAGAATACGTGTACGGGGAACAACCGAACGAGTTTTTGCGAAGTCAACGACATCTTTTAAGCGATGGGATGCAGGCGCTCGCCATTGCCGAAGGAGAAGTCCGAAACGCCGTCTGGCTTGCTGAACAAGGGCTCGACGTCGAGATGTGGGACTATTCACGTGTCGGTCTCGAGAAAGCGGAACGTTTAGCATTGCGTCGCGGCGTATCGCTCACGACACACCTTGTCGATTTGGCGGTAGCGGATTGGCCGGCTCAATCGTTTGACGTCATCGTCTGTATTTTCGGGCACTTCCCGAAAGACGTGCAAACCGCCGTGTTAAAAGGCGTGACGCGCGCGTTGAGACCAGGAGGATTCTTCATAACCGAGGTGTATAGCGAGGCGCAACTCGAGTTTGGAACGGGCGGACCGAAAGACAAGGCACTGCTTTACACGACGGACGCCTTCTCCGTCCTTTCCGACTCGCTCGAGACTCGTCACTTCTTCGACGGGATCGTGGAACGACAAGAAGGACGGCTCCACCAAGGACCGTCCGCTGTCATTCAATATGTCGGTCAAAAACGGGCCGAATCACGCGACATGTGATTCGGCTTATTTTTATTAATGCCCCCGATACTTTCCGAGTGCGCGTATATTCAACAAGTAGAGTACGCTCGCATAGATGACGAGTCCAAGTAAATACGGCCAAACCCCGAAGAAGCCGCTCCCGTACACCATCACTTCTTTGATGGCGGTCGCCCCGTAAAAGATTGGCATGACATAACTCAAGTTGCCGAGTCCGTACGGGATGAGATCGAGCGGGATGAGTCCAGAGAAGAACACTTGCGGGATGATCGTGAACGGGATCATCTGGACGACTTGAAGTTCAGAGCGGGCGAACACCGAGATCGTCGCCCCGAACAAGACGGCTGTTCCCGCCATGAGCAGCATCGCCAACATGACCCACGCCATATTGCCGATTGAGGTCAGGCCGAGCACGTAAATCGTATAGAGCACGATAATCACCGACTGTACGACGGCGAACACCCCGTAGCCGAGCGTGTAGCCCAAAATGACTTGTCCCCGTTTGATCGGCGTCATGAGGAGACGCTCGAGCGTGCCGCCGCTCCGCTCTTTCACGAGCGCCATCGCCGACAAGATAAAGACGAAGAAGAACGAGAACAGCGACAAGAACACGTAGCCGAACGAATCGAACGTCGATTGTCCTTCTTCCCCGTATACATAATTCATGTCGATATTGGCCGCCGGATTTAACGTCGACAGCGCCGCTTGAATCTCTCTCACCGCCTTCGAGGATTTCGTCGATGGTTCCCGGAGCGTGATCGTCGTCCCCGCCTGCGTCGCTTCGAACACCGCATCGACGTCTTGATTGTCTTCTAAATATCCGAACGGATTGTCGACCGTATCCAACCGGACGTCGAGCGTCTCGGCCTCGAACGCCTCGACGAGTTGCGGTTGCGCGGTCTCATCGAGCACGACGACCGGGACGTAATCCGAGTCCCCGAGCAAGAAGTAGACGAGGGTCAAGATGAGAAGCGGGGCAATCAAAATCAAAGCGACGCTGCGCTTATCGTTCAGCGTCTGAAAGATGACGCGTTTCGCCAAGTTACGCATGACCCGCCCCTCCTTGTCGACCGGCGATGAGGAACAGCTCCTCGACGCGACCGTTCTCCGTCTGGTCTAAGAGGTGAGGAACCGTGTCATAGGCGATCAAGCGGCCGTTATAGATGAGCGCGGCCCGGTCACACTCGAGCACCTCATCCATGACGTGCGTTGAGACGATGAGCGTCGTCCCGCTCGCCCGAATCATCTGGAACTGAGCCCATATTTGACGACGCAAAATCGGGTCGATGCCGACGGTCGGCTCATCTAAAAACAAGACGTCGGGCTGATGCAGGATGGCGATTGCGAGCGAGAGTCGCTTTTTCATCCCGCCCGAGAAGTTTCGGACGAGCTTCTTTCGGTCGGCCGTCAAATCGACGAGCTTGAGCACTTCCGTGATGCGTTTCTGCAATTCCGATTTTCCGAGCTTATAGATTGATCCGAAAAACTCGAGGTTCGCCTCGGCCGATAAGTCATCGTATAGCCCATCGTTTTGCGGCATGAAGCCGATCTTGTGGAGCATCTCCATGCTCGGCATGACCGTCTCTCCGAGCTGGATCGTACCTTCGTCTGCTTTCAACGCACCGATCATCAGACGGATGAGCGTCGTCTTCCCCGAACCGGACGGACCGAGCAGGCAACAAATGTCCCCTGAGTTGATAGTGAAGCCGACGTGGTCGATGGCAATCTGTTTACCAAACGATTTCGTGACGTCGTGTATATGGATATCCATGGGCCTACTCCTTTTTCACGTCATCCTATATTTCCTAGACAGTGTGTTGAGTTAGCTTTAGTATAGTCTCCCGATTCAGACACAACAATCGCCAATTTTTATACGATTGTTGTAGTTGAACCGTTCGATCAAAGGATGAGACAACGTATTTTGAAGGCGCAATGTGCTGAAATTGAATGTTCAGAAGTGTGCGTGCAGGGAATAGAGGCAATAGTGGCAAATGAATCAATAAGCGTTTCATAAATCATGTCGGAAAGAGGCGGTACGTGTATGCAGAACGTGAACAAGTCAGTGATTGTCATCGGTGGGGGGCTAGGCGGGATTTCGGCAGCCATCTCGCTGAAACAAAAAGGCTATGACGTGGCTTTATATGAAAAGAATGACCACATCGGCGGGAAAGTGAACCGTCTCGAGCAAGACGGGTTCGGATTTGATCTCGGTCCGTCGATTTTGACGATGCCGCAAATTTTTGAGAAGCTGTTTAATGGCAGCGGCAGACGAATGGAAGACTACGTACCCATCAAACGCTTAGATTTAGAGTGGCGCTCGTTCTTCCCGGACGGCACGGTGCTCGACTTGTATCACGATCTCGACGTGATGGCGAACGCGAACCCGTCGTTGTCGAAGAAAGACATGAAAGAATATCACAAGCTATTGAACTATGCCGAGCGCATCTATAACACGACAGAGCGCAGTTACTTAAAAGAAGGGTTCGAGTCGCCGTTCGAGGCGGTCACGCAAATCGGTCCGATCGCGACGCTCATGGGCTTCGATTTGGCGTCGACGATGTACAGCGCCATCTCGAAACGAATCAGCAACCCGCACCTCCGGACGATGCTGTCGTATTACGTCAAATACGTCGGGTCATCGCCATATAGCGCCCCGGCCGTCCTCAACATGATGATTTACATGCAGCACGCACAAGGGTGCTGGTACGTCGAAGGTGGGACACATAAGCTCGCTGAAGGCTTGACGACGCTCGCTGAAGAGATTGGCGTGAAGCTAAACACCGGACAAGGCGTCGTTCGGGCGCATACGCTCAACGGGAACATCTCGGCGATCGAGCTCGAGGACGGACGACTCCGCTCTGCCGATTACTACGTCTCGAATATGGAAGTCATCCCATTCTATCAAAAGATGGTCGATGTCGAAGAGGCGTTCGTCGACAAGCTCGTCGACAAATACGAACCGGCCAGCTCCGGCTTCGTGCTCCATCTCGGCGTCAAAAAAGAATACCCGGCACTCGCACACCACAACTTCTTCTTCTCAGAAAACTTACAAGAGCAGATGGAGAAGATCTTCGACAGACACGAGTTGCCGGACGACCCGACGATTTATTTGGTGAACGTCAACAAGACCGATGCGACCCAAGCACCGGCGGGACATGAGAATATTAAAATCTTGCCGCACATCCCGTACATTCAAGAAGACCCGTTCACCGAGGCCGATTACGCGGCGTTCGAGGAACGGGTGCTCGATAAGCTCGAACGGATGGGAATGGATGGGCTACGTGACAACATCGTCACGCGGAACGTCTGGACGCCGCACGACATCGAGCGGATGTACGGGTCAGACCGTGGTGCGATTTACGGAACCGTGTCGGACAAAAACCAGAACGGCGGATTCAAGCATAAGAAGCAAAGTGAACTGTATGAGAATCTGTACTTCGTCGGCGGCACGGTCAATCCGGGCAGCGGGATGCCGATGGTCACGCTCAGCGGCCAACAAGTGAGCGATAAGATCGCGAAGCGCGACGGTGTGATGACACGTTAATCAAGAAACGACCCTTTGGAACAGATCGTTACTGTTTCGAAGGGTTTTTGAAACTTTTTACATTTATGAAGCGTATACATTGTTAAAATCTTGTAATGACAATGAGGTGTCTTATGCATCAAATTTCAAGTTATTTCTTTATGTACATCAAAATCGTCCTCACAGATAAAATTCCGTTCGTGATGATGATGGGCATCCCACTTGGCATCGCCCTCTTGTACAGCCCGCCAGATGTTCAAACGATGGCCGCGTCGGATTACGCCATGTACTTGTCTTCCTTTTGGGTTTACATCATCCTCGCGACTTACTTGAACGGAATCGGCCTCGAGCTCGCCCGGATGCGAGAGTATGGTCTCATGAAGACGTACGTCATGATCTCAGGCAACAAGTATACGTACATACTCGCCATCTTATCGGCCCAGCTCGTGTTCGCCGCCATAAGCCTGTCGCTCTTCACGATCGTCGTCACGCTCGTCCACGGCCAGTTCGCGCTTAGCTATCTCGTCACGCCGCTACTGCTCTTACTCGGGAGCATCCCGTTCGCGCTCGGTAGCGTCGCGCTTACACTTCTCCCCGTCAAAGTATCAAGCTTGATGCGATTCGCGAACCTGCTCGCCTTTCCGTTGTTTTATTTGGCGATTAAACAGCCGGACGTCTGGTTCGGCTATGCGAACCCGTTTTACGCGCTACTTCAATTATCGCTCGCCATCGTCCACACCGTCGCCCAAGTGGATGTGTCGTTTAATCTCATGATGACGCTATTCGCTCTTGTCGGATACGTCTTCGTCGGACTGTTCGCCATCCAGCGCTTCAATTTGATCTCATCGGTCACACGCTAGGAGGAAATCATGCATATCCAACAGTTACGCTATACGTATCCGAAAGCGACACGTCCCGTGCTCGACAGCGTCTCGTTCACGCTCCACCCGCATAAATTAAACGTCTTAATCGGGCTGAACGGAGCCGGGAAGACGACACTCTTCGACTGTATGACCGGGACGCTCCCAATCGAAGCGGACACGCTTCAGCTCGTCCCGTCGACGGACATGCTCTATTTGACGCAACATATGATGTATCACAATGAGCTGACCGGAAAAGACTTGACGTATTTCATCGGCCGCCTCACGAAACGTCCCGATTTCAAACGTCTTGAGACATACATGAATGGGCTTTCGAGCGCTCGGGAACAAGAACGGTTCGAACATTTGTGGAAGATGAAACTCGGAAAGATGTCGGTCGGCGAACGCAAATGGCTGTTCGTCACACTCCTCTCGTCGGTGAAACGTGCGCTTTACTTGTTCGACGAACCGACGAGCGGGGTCGATCCGGCGTCACGCATCCAAATCATGCGCCGGATTCAGCGGCTCGTCGAAGACGGTCGGACGTGTCTCATCTCGACCCATCAGTTGCATGACCTCGCCCAGCTCGATGCCCACGTCATTTTCTTACATGAAGGGTGCGTTCTTTATGAGGGTAGCTACGACGACTGGCTCACGGCGTCTGGGACGACTGATCCGGACGAGGCGTTTCTTCAAATGGTCGAGGGTGACCTCACGGAAGTGGCGGTGACACGATGACCGAATCATTTTGGGAACGGCATCGCTTCAAGTTTTATACTGCCGGCATGGTCATCTGCGGCTGTTTGATTGGTATGTTTTCATAAGAAACCCAGCCTCTGACGAATCAGAGGCTGGGTTCTATTTTTCCATCCAACGGTAGACGACCATGAAGCCAATCCATGCCGCACAAAACGGTAGGACGAAATTGATCAGTTGCCACATACTATCTGTTAATTGCATCGCTTCGCATCTACTTTCGTCTTACTCATTCTTCTAACTGAAGGAGGTCACGGACTTCTTCGGCATCGGTTGGATTCATCTCAAACACGTCTTCTCCAGCGATCCCTCTCGTGAACTGCATCGTTCCCGCTTCGTCCTCCCAAATGTTCACCATCAATTCCATCGTCGACTCCGCCGGGTTGTTGATCGTCACGACGTAGTCGGGTAACCCTTCTATCTCAACCTCAATCGCAGGACTCGCTTCCACAATCTCGATGAAGCGGTTAATGTCGGCTTCGTCCTGAACCGATGTCTCTGAGAAGACGACCGTCTCTTCATTTTTGTACGTGCCGACGACGAGCTCTCGCCCTTGTTCGCCACATGCGGCGAGCAGGAGGAGCGGAGCGAATAAGCAAGCGAGCAGTGTCCGGTTCATCCATCTTCCTCCTTGTCAGTTAAGCCGATTTTTCGTTGCTTCCCGATGTGCCATCCGGAGCTCGTGATTGTTCACATGGTTCGGATCGATCAGTTCGAGCTTCCGGTTCACCCACACCGACAAGAAAATGAACGGGATGAACAGTGCGAGCAACATGACTGCAAACACGACGAGCGAACCTTCAATCGACCAGGCGATGGCGATGAAGAGACCGAGCAAGACGACGTTCGCGAGCACGATCCCGAACTCGAGACGGACGAACTTCTGATAGCGCCCCTCGTCGTTAAACGTGAGCAGTAACTTCATCCGATGCCAGGCGCGGTACAAGCTCGGCAACTGGGTCGCCATGATGATGACGGCGAACGTCACGAGCGAAATCTCTTGCGTGAAGATGAAGTAGAAGGCGATCCCTAAAATCATGAACGTGAGCAAGAGCGCAGTCTTGTTCACGTTGCGGTCGTTCTCGACCATTTGTTTGACGCGTTGTTCTTTTTCAACCATATTGAATGTCCCCCATCATGATATCTTTCGTTTTTGACGCTCGACTTGCGCTTTGCTGAGCTCTGTTCCGGTCACATGCTCCGGGTCAATCGCTTTCAACTCACGGTCGATGCGATAGCCGAGCACGATGAACGTGATCAAGCCGACGAGTACGACGATGATGAGCGTCAGCAGCGTAATCCAACCAAGAATCGAGCTCGTGATCAACAGCAAGAGGAAGACGAGGTTCCCGACGGCCAATCCGAACTCGGACCGTACTTTTTCTTGATAGCGGGCGTCGTCATTGAACGTGAGCAACAGTTTCATCCGATGCCAACTCTTATAAAGCATCGGGAACTGCCCGACCAAGATGATGGGCAATAGGAGCAGCACATCTGTCGTCATAAAATAGATAATGAACAGCGCGATGAAACCGAATGTCGGATACAGCGTCTGCTTTTGTCGTTTGCGGTCGTTCTCAATCATGCGTTCTAGTCTTACTGTATGGTCAATCATCCAATCCTCCTAGCTAAATCTCATTTCCTTCTTTTACGAATCGATCGTTTAAAAGGTTTCACTCGAACGGAATGTCATGCTCGAGGATATATTTCGTCTCCTCATAAGTTTGTTTACTGTACGGGTCGTCGTGCTGTCGAAGCCCTTTAAAGAATGCTTCAATCGATGATTCTTCTTGAAGCCTCCGCGCCACAATCAAATGTTGCATCGTATAAATCGCTTCGTCTCGGAGCGTCTCGTCGTTCATCCATGTCAGTAATTCCGTGACGAGCTCGTCTGTGCCAAGCATGTCGACTCCGTTCAACCACGTGTTCGCTCCCTTCGCCTTCTCACGCTTATCGGTGCTGTATAGTTGACGCCGCGCATAATCGATCAACGCCTCCCCCTCAGCGAGTCCAGTGAACGGCTCGAACTCGACCGTCGTGAGCGCTTCGGTGAATGCTCGGAACGAGTCGAATAGGACATCAATCTGTTCGCTGTCCGTGTCGATATACGCAATCTTTGGCGTCGCGCTCTCGCGATAGTCGAACGCGAGGAAGAAGTGTCCATCACCTGCGAAGGCGATCAACCGGTCATCCGCGACGCCCCACTCGGTCAATAGCGCCTTCGATTGAATCAAGCCGTCCGATAGACCGACGCCGGCAATCGAGTCGACGAGCGCGATGTCGTCTTGTCCGTTCCACACAATCGGCAAGTCACGTGGCTCGACGCCACCACCGTTTTGGATACGAATCGCTTCAAGATAGTCGTCCGGGAGCTTCACCCCGAGGCGCGTCTCGACTGCTACCAATACTTCGTCTGTCAATTCGGGCAACCGATTCGAATCGTCCGGGTCCTGTCTCCATATCATGCTTTCATCACTCCCACTTTATTCTTCCTCCCAATGCCGTTTCATCCGCTCCCGTTTCGTCAATCCAAGCAGGCTATCGGCGACGTGCTCGTCATCGATTTGAATCAGGCGTCGATCCACCACCATCTCGATGAACAAATAGCCGATCGACAAACTCACCACGGTACTTGTGAACAATGATAATGGAACGAATCCTGATGCAAAGAGCGACAATATCCCCATCATGCCAAACAGTAAGACGATATTCAAAAGCCCTTTGAAGCGAATCCAGCGCCGATACCGTTTATCCTCATTGAACGTCAACAGCGTCCGCGTCTTACGCCATGCGACAAAGCCGAGCGGCAACGCGACGATGAAAAAGAAGACGAATGCGGCGATCTGTTCATAAGCGCCTCCTGAAAAAAACCAAAGGCCGCCCGCGAGTCCGCTTAAAAATGTAGCGATCAACATCACGATCCCGGTTCGATTGCGTGAATATAACTGCTCGACTCGTTCTTCACGTGTCATCTTTTCATTCCCCCTTGAAACCAAATGCTTATGAGTTGCGTACATAAGAATAGCATACCAATAATTAGGAGGCTTTCATATGGATATCCTCATCTTAATCGCTTTACTCGGTGCCGTCGTGTTCATCCTCTTCAGCTGGAAACCGCATCACCGCTCCCCTTTCGAGCATCGTTCGACGTTTTATCCGAGAGAGTCGCAAACGACAACATGCCCGCATTGCCAAACCTCTGTCAGAAGGCAGGAACACGGGCAGACTTGTCATAGTTGCGGGAAGTCGTTTTAACGTCATCCGACGCGTCGGACGCGCTCATTCACTACTTTTTCTTTCCCGCTCAATTGAAACAGCAACACCCCGCCGACAATCAAGATGATGCCGACGACCGTCTTCCACGTGAACGGAATCGCCTCGAGCCCGAACCAACCGAGTGTGTCCCAGAGGAGCGCGAACAGGATTTGTGACACCATGACAATGGAGATGGCGTAACTCGGGCCGAGCCGCTCGACGCTTTGTGTCACGCTCATGACGACACCGACCCCGATAATGCCACTGAACCAATACCACGTCTCCATCCCCGTGACGGCAAACAAGGCCGTCCCATCACTGATTAGTCCCGCGACGAGCGATGCGAAGAAGCCAAGCCCGAGGACGAGCGTCGTCGTGGCCCACGCGCCGACGCGTCGCTTCACGTTCGCATTGAACGTGTTTTGGATACAAACGAGCATCCCGCCGAACACGGCAAGCATCATCCCGATGGCCATACGTTTCCCTCCTCACTCATAAATACTCTCTCCCGCCACATCAATGAGACGATTCCGATCGACGACCGTGATCGACCGTCTGTCCCGTTCAATCAACCCGTCCTCGACGAACCGTTTGAGTGTCCGATTGACGTGCCGATAGCTCGTCCCAATCAAATCGGCGATGTCGGTCAACTCATCGACCGTCGAGCCAAGCGTCGTCGTCTCAGGTGTCATCGACAACAAATAACTCGCGAGCCGGACGTCGATCGGATAAAACAAGTTGAAGCTCATCGATTGCGACTTTCGCTCGAACTTGCGGGTGATCTCCGCTAATAAGTAGTTGAGCCAAATGACGTCTTCAGTCGCGTGACACGCCAACGCCTCGAACGAAATGACAAGCATCTCGCCGGTCGTCACCGCCTCGACCGTGTTCAAATAAGGAGTCCGCTGCACATATTCGATGTCCCCGATCAAGTCGAGCGGTTGCTTGAACGACAAGACGAGCCGCTTCCCCGCAGCCGACGTGTGAGAGACGCGTATCTTCCCGTTGACGAGAAAACGGAGTGCATGGGCTGCGTCACCTTGCGTACAAATCGTCGCCCCCGGTGCGTAACGGACGAGCGTCAAATCGGGCCATGCCGCGCGCGGCAACACCTCGTCGAGCCCGACTTGGCTCATGTAGCGTTCCACTTGCTCGTTCCCTACCATTTCAACAACACCACCCCGGCAACCATCATCGCCACACCGATAAGTTGCGTGACGTTCAAACGACGTCGCACCATCCCGAACCAGCCACGTCCGTCAATGACGAGGGCAAGCGCGAGCTGGGCGATTAAAAACAACGAAATCGTGAGCGTGACGCCGAGCGTGTGCACAGCCGTCATGTTGCTGAACAAGATGAGCGCCGCGAAGGCTCCGCCTGACAGATAGAGTGGCTTCACATGTCGCATCTCGCGATACGTCCGGTCGCGGACGAGGAGCATGATGAGGAGCGCCACGATAAAACCGGTCAGCTGGGTGAGCGTCGCCGCCTGCCATGTACCGATCGCAGAACTGATATTGGCATTGGCCACACTTTGTAAGGTCAAAAAGAAACCGCCGCTGATAGCGAACAAGACACCGCGCATCTCCATCTCCCCCTTTTTTCTTTAGTTAACAATAATGGACAGCTTCGATAAAGGACAGATGTCCTGAACCATGAAAAAAAGGCCATGACGAATCATAGACCTGCGCGATATGCTTCCAATCGCTCTTCTTTCGCGACCGACAGTTGCTTATTCGTGACGTGTGCCGGGTCAATCTGACGGATGCGTCGCTGCAAGAAGCGCGAGACCCCGAACGTCAACGTCGAGACCCCACCGATGATACCAAGCAGCCATGGCAGTGACAGGCTTTCCGCGAGGTAGCCAATCACAAGGCCGAGATACACAACAAACTGAAGCCAGAGAGAGGCAAACTCGAAATAGATGAGCCGACTGTAGCGTCGATCCTCATTGAACGTCAGTAACAGTTTCGTCTTCCGCCACTCCAAACAGAGATACGGGAAAAAGAGGACGAGCGTACTGAAAGGCACCCATCTCGGGGAAGCGCCGCTCACAAGGATCGTCACGACGATCCCGACAAACCAAACGCCCCAGCGCCAGCGCCAATGGACGTCGTCTTGCTCCAACAACTGTTTAATTCGTGTTTCTTTCGTTACCATATGTACTCCTCTCGTACGAGCGGTAGAACCGCGAGATGTCGTTTCGGGTCGGCTGATTTGGGTCAACGTGCTCGAGCTGTCGACGTGTCGTGTAATGATGCCACCCTAACATCACCGAACAGACACCGTAAACCATCCATCCGATGATCGGGACGCCCAAACGACTGAAAATCACCGCCGCTGTGACCCACACCATCCAAAGAGGATACATGCCATACAAGCGCTTTGTAAGCAATTCGCCACGTCCGGTCGTAAGCGTCATCGCTTTCTTTCCTTCACGGAGCATGATACGCACTAGACCGATTGATACGAGTAGGGACCCAATCCCCCATACCCACCAGAAGTCCTCAAACCCTAACGTGAACGAGTTGAAGAAGATGAGTGCCATTGTCAGCCAAAGACTACTGCGTTGATGTTTTTCTCGATATTGGCCTAACGCTTGAATCCGTTCTTGTTTCGTCATAGTCATGTCGTCCTTTTATTCTTGTATTTCATCAAGTTGATGCTTCGACTTCGCACGGTTCGCTTTCGCCAACATGCTAGACGTCACGTGCTCCGAATCGATTTCGAGCAACTTCCGGTCCAGCCAAAATGGCCATAAGACTGACGGTGGACCCCCGAGGATGATCACCCACATAAGAGCGTCTCGGTGAATGTTTCCGGTCAAAAGCAAAGCGACGAGGCTAAACAGCAAGACGAACGTGAAACAGAGAATCGCAAAATTCAGCCGAATGAGACGTTGATATAAACGGTCGCGGTTGAACGTGAGATAGGCGCGTGTCTGCCTCCACTCGACCCACATCATCGGAACGAGACTGATGACAGCGAGCGCACCGGAATACACAAGGTCCATCATGAAGTATAATGATGCCCCCAAAATGAAGAGCGTGCTCGCGATGACGATGCGATGATATCGCTTCTTGATGTTCACTAATTTAGATAGTCTGGCTTCCCGTTCCATCATATCCCTCCTAATCTCTCACGTAATCGAGTCGCATCTCACGAAACAATGGATGCTCCGGATCGATAGCAGACAATCGCTCGTCTTGTCGTCGAATCCATCGGTATCCGACGTAGAGAACGCCACCGGTCACAATCAAAATCCATGCGTAGGTCCATCCGAGTTTGAGCGTCAATGCGACCGAGAGAATAGACATCACAAATACCCCGAATAGGAATCCGTTCCGCCGTGTGATGATTCGCTTGGCCGATTCGTGTTCAGTCATATTCGCCTCGATTCGATTCGCTTTAAAGAAGGAAGCAACAAGCAAACAGCGATACCGAGCACATACCATCCATTCCATGAATTTGAACGAATCAAGCCGACCGTAAAAAATGTCATCGGAAAGGTAGTGAGCCCTTGTAGGACTGCCATCTTCATGTTCGATTTATAGATGGCATTGATGCGTTCTTGTTTTGTCATCTCCTTAGCTCACCATCCCCTCACTTCACGTCGCATCGGTTGCTCGGAATCGCTTTGTCTCACTTTTTCATCTAATGCCCGTTCTGAAACCGAGAGAATGAAAATACCGACCGTGAAGCCGACGAATGGCAACCAACTGACCGCCTCCGATTTCATTAGCCACGGAAATACGAGTCCGATAAAGAGAATCAACACATAATCAAACACATACTGGATCGAGATGAGGCGTTTCGTACGGACATGCTCCGTGAAACTGCTCATGAATCGATACTCCCGCTGGAGGGCATACCCATACAGCAACGTCGTCAAAACGAGCAGGACTCCGTATAGGAATTCCTGCGTAGTTGTCTGTAGCAGTAAAAACAGCAGTACAGCGAACGGAATCGCAAAAGTAACACGCAGAAAGAACCACTTCCGATTCCCTTGCTTCATTGTCGTGAGTCGCTGTTGTTTGTTCATCTCGTGTCTCCTTTGTTTATTATGGCTTCACTATGAAGCGATGTTCTCAACTTTCCTTCGAGAATCCATTGGATGGTTAATAAGACGAACAGTCCTAGTAGAAGGGTGATGATGATTGAAATGGGTGAAAGACCAAACTTTACTGAAAACGGAAAAGCGATACCGAGCCACGCAATCATTAAGAAATCAATGCCATACAATTGACGAACGATGCGTTTCACAGGTGCCGGTGTATCTAGTGTCACGTTGTTCGCTCGACGTGCGAGAACAACCGCTGTAAAAAGGGATGCCACTCCCATCCCTACGGCATATGTCAGGTAATGGATTGCTGACTCTGTGTATAACAGGACAAGCACACCTACCGGGATGGCCAATCCGATTCGAAGCCATATCCGTTCACGGCGTAGCCGTCTCAATGTTTGATTTGTCATTTCTCGTTTTCCCTTCATCGTATATCCCACTTTGAATCCGAATACGTTCAATTTCTCTGTGCGTCGGTCGATTGCGTAACACGAAGTGAGGTAGCCTCTACTTGTTACGCCTTGCTAGAAAAACGGGCATCACGTACGTCACGCCGTGTCGGCTGTTCGGGATCGAGTCGACGAATCCGTTCGTCGAACATTGCTTGTATGTATAAAATGCATAAGGCGGCCCCGAAAAAGAGAACGAACGGCACCCATGACCAGACCATCAAGCGAATCGCGAGCGGATTCACTACGGCGAGTAAAAAGATGAAGAGCACCTCGAGCCGATATTGCATCGTGATGATGCGTTTGACATCCGGGTGGTCCGTCAACCGTCTCAACTCGTCTGCCTCTTTCGTAAACAGTCGTGCACTCAACACAATAAGGAGACCGAGTAGAGGCAATCCAATCCAGCTCCTTGCTTCTACTGTCATCAGCAGATATACGCCGATCGCTGCCGGAATCGCCAACCCGAGACGACCAATCCACCATGCCCGATTCGTCTCACGAATGACGTTCAATCGTTGTTGCTTTAACATTTCATTCACCTCTTTCTCTCATTATACGTATACACGACCAAGAAAGTTCCGTTATTTTACAATTTTATGACCTGTGCAAGTTGATTGACTAAAGTTGAATCTCGTTTTATAGTTTAGTTAACTTAACTTTAATAAAGAAAGCATGAGGTTATCTTATGAATTTGCTTCACAATCCACGATTCGTCTTCACATGGCTGTCCGGGATGACGCTGACGCTCGGCTTCTCCATCTTCTTCTTGAGCGTGTCGTGGCTCACAATCGATGTGTTACAACAGCCGGCTTTGCTCGGAATCATTTTGACCGCCGTCTCGCTTCCGCGTGTCGTGATGATGGTGTTCGGCGGCGTCTTCGCCGACCGCTTCCAAAAGAGTCGGCTCTTATTTTTGACGAACCTCGGCCAGGCCGCACTCATGTTGGCTGTCTTGAGCCTTCATCTACTCGACCTCTACTCGGTCGCGGCACTCATCGGGATTTCCGTCATCTTCGGGATTTTGGACGGCATGTCGTACCCGGCCCTCTCGTCCCTCATCCCGTCCCTCGTCAAACAGCACGAGTTGCAACGGGCCAACTCCTTGTTCCAAGGCTCGCTCGAGCTCATGTTTGTCATCGGTCCCTTCTTAGCAGGACTACTGTTGACATGGGGCGGGTTCGGGCTCAGTTTCGGGACGGCGGCCGGACTCATCTTCCTCGCCGCTTTGTTGATCATGCCGCGCCTGATTCAAGACCGAATCCCGGCGGCGCATGTCATGTCCCTCGCTCACGTCATCGTCGACTTAAAAGAAGGGATTCGCTACGTCTCGCATACCCCGATTTTACGGAGCGGGACGCTCTCCATCGCCATCGTCAACCTGTTCGTCATGGGGCCACTCATCATGAGTATCCCAATCCTCGTCGGCGAGCGTGGCGGCACGGCGTTTGACTTGAGCGTCATTGAGGGCGGTCTTGCCGTCGGGACGTTCGTCGCGAGCTTCCTCGTCTTGCTGATGCGCTCGGTCCATCGCGGCCGGTTCGTCTTCCGCGCTTTGTTGCTGACAATTGCCGCGTTCCTCTTGTATACGCAAGCCCAATCGATTCCGATGCTCGCGTTGACGGCGGCGCTGAGCGGCTTCATGTTGATGCTCGTCTACTTGCCGGCGGTCACACTCATGCAGGAACATAGCGACCAAGACAAGATTGGTCGTGTCATGAGCATCATGGCGCTCGCCGCGTCCGGTCTCGAACCGGTCGCCTTCGCCGTCTTGTCCGTACTCGTCGCGCTCGCTGTGCCGATTCAAACGTTACTCATCACGTTTGGTATAATCGGATTGGCGCTTAGTGGCCTCTTATTCGTACGGAGCCAGACGTTCCGTCACACACGATGAAAGGAGAACGACCTTTGAACGAGACACGCAAACAACAAGTCATCGAGATGTATCGTCAAATCGACGAGCTCGACTTATTGTTCACCAAATACTTCACCGATTTGAACGAGTTCCAACTCAGCTATCAGCAAGAACAGATGCTACTCCTCTTCAAACGACAAGAGACATGGACGACGACAGAAATCGCGACGAAGATGAACATCTCGAAAAGCGCCGTCAGCCAAGTGCTCAAAGTGCTCGAACAGCGTGAGTTCGTCCAGAAAAAGAAGAACCCGGACAACCTGCGTGAGAGTTTCATCCGCCTCGGTCCGCTCGGCCATGCATACTCGAAGCAAATCGATGCCATCGAGGAACGGCTCGCCGAAGAGATGTTCTCTGTCCTTGAGGACGAGGAGATGAAAATGATCAACCGCTCGCTCGCGTTGATGATTCAACGGTTCAAATAAAAAATGCGTATCGTCCCACGTGTGGGAGGATACGCATTTTTGGTTAGAATGGCTCGACGACACGGATGGCTGACCGAAGCGCCCCTTCGACATGACCGCCGAAGAAGGAGTCCGTTTCCGTCCCGGCGAAAGACAAATACTTTGCCCAACCGGCGTCTACTGGAATCGGTCCATAGACAGGAAAATCGATCATCGGTGCCGTATCTTCAACCGTCGCCGTGTATCGGTCGCTCGCCCAATCGACGAATAAGACGTCACGCGGGTGGCGCGCCTCTTCCCCGAATAGTCGTACAAGTTGATCAATGACGCGACGATTCAGCTCGTCCCGTTCGAGCAACGCACGCTCGGTAGCAGGTAATCGGAAGAAACCGAATAACGCCGCAAGTCCATCCGGTTGCGAGGCGTCATGCACCTCCTGCAGCACCCCGGCCCAGCTCATCCCTTGACCGGATTGGCCTTGGTCCCGCCAAAACGGATGATCGTAAACGGCGAGCACTTTCGCCTGACCGGCCATCCAAGTCGGGATAGACGCTAGCTTCGCTTTCGTCGTCTCAGACAGTTCTGGTTGAAACGCGATGCGTGAGATGAGCCGAGGCGGGATGGCTAAGATGGCGTGCGTGAACGTTTCAGTCTCTCCTCGTTCGAGCTCGATGGCGACTCCACGCTCGACCTGTCTCATCGAGGTGACCGTCGACTGAAGTTGAATCGTATGGGGCGGTAAGGTTGCTGCGAGTGCGGTCGTCAAGCTGGCCATGCCACCGACGAGTCGCATCGATGGGACCACGTGTCCTGGTGGAAGCGTATGGCGTTCGATGACACCGAACTGACGCTCGAGCATCAAGTCACCGGTCGCTTGTTGGGGGAACACTTGGAGGTCGAGCTGGTCGACTAGCCGCACCATCGTCTTTTCCGTATCCGGCCAATACCAGGTCGGACCGAGGTCGAAGCCGTCATGGCTCAACACCCGTCCCCCGATGCGGTCGCGTGCTTCAAAAACGGTAACGTCATAGCCTTTATCGATGAGGAGCGACGCGGCATACAAGCCGCTCACGCCGGCTCCGATAATCGCAATTGATGGATTCATGAAAATGCACCTTCTTTGTATGTGGTGTTCCTATTATACTGAAAACGATACATATACATGATTTGAGCGAATCGCTCGGGAAAGGCGTTACATATGAAACGATTTTTTTATTATCTTTTATTACCATACATCTTGTTCATGCGAGGGTTATCTCGATTTATTAAAACGGAAGCTGCCATGTCCAATGTCTTTTTACTGTGCTTCGTCCCTGTCCATATTCTCATCATTGGATATGGCATTTCAGAATCGCTCTTCCTAGAGGTTGTCAGTGTACTTTATCTATTTGCAGGATTGTTTGCCCCGATGCTTTATTTCGATTCGGATGTCCGGCGAGGGCAAGCAAAACCAGACAATCTCCCACGTAAGACACGATAACGTGTTTAGAAAGGTTTTACCAACATGTCCAATACAGTCATGACGCTACTTTATCCGTTCCTCGTAGACATTCGCCTATTTTTCTCGATTCAAAAGAGGTAAAACGTTCATGTATTTTCTTACCTTGCTATGTATGCTCGTATTCGAGGGATTATTGTTTTTTTGAAGTCATCTACATTCCCGTTTTGCTCAAGTTATTGATTCAACTATACGTTTTGGTAGGAATGCTTTATGTCGAATTATATTTTGATGATTTAGACGAACCGAAATCGTTTTGAACGACGACTACAATCGTGGAAGGAACAACGATTCATACTGTGCAATCAACTTACCCAACCAGTCATCCTGAATTTCTTCTGACTCCATGCCTCGCTCTAAGTCACCTATGATTTTGCTGTTCGGAAAATAGAGGCGCAACACAAACAGACTATCTGCGATTGTCGATACAAAACTTTGATCTTCGACGTTGATTGTCAAATACGCGCCTCGAATCATCCGTTTGATTAGTGACTTCTTTTCCTTTTCTGTCATACGTCTTGTCTTCAATTTTACTTGCGCTTCTCGTAACTGATCGGACAAATCTCGATTCAACGCTCGGCTAATTCGCTCATCCGGTTTCATATGTGGAAAGCGGTGAGACAAGTCCGTCCCATAAACGCATGCGCACATATGACGTAACCAAAACCCCCATTCAACATGATTGGTAGGATCGAGCGCCGTATGCAATAGTCCGATATCGTAATCGATTTTAATCACTTCTGGATGTTCCTGTAACAGTAGCATGGTCCGTGACTTCAATCCATCAATGTCTAGCTCTTGATTGAGGATGACTGTCACGTCTAAATCCGACTGTTCGACTATAGCCGTCCCGCGCCCGACGCTACCGTATACATATACGCTATGTAACGCTTTTGCAAACTCTTCTCGCAACAGCTGAATCACCTTATCGAGCAGTGGTCGAAACATCGGTTGAATCTGTGTCACGTCTGTTTGATTGATGATGTAACCCGCCTCGTTTGTCCCAAGTCGTGTCGGTAGCTCCATCACACACCTACCTCAGTAAACGTCACCACGTCGAGCACGTGTCCGACTTCAATCCGGTCGACGAGATAGTGATACTTCGTGTTCGTCCCCGGATACGCTTCGACGATCGACTCGCACCAGTCGCGGTCGAACATCTTCTCCCACGATTCCTTCAACTCTTTCTCGTCTTTCGCTTCTCGGTCTTCAAACGTCAGAAACCAACGATTCATTGCAAAGTTCCAATAACCTGCCTCGAGTTCGAGTACGTGTGAATCGGGCAACTCAACTGTCAGCACAACGCCCGGCTCTCCGGGCTCCAAGTAACCGCTTCGTCCTACATCCGGCCGTGTATCGCTCAACCAGACGGGATAATTCCCATGAAGGGAGATTCCAGTTCGCTGTTCATACTGCCCCGCGAGCCAGTCGTAGGCGGGCCGATGATATGCGTAGTCCTCGTCTTGAAAGATGCCAAAGTTCGGGTCGCCGAATAAATAGCCTCTCTTGTTCGCTGCTTCCCAAGCGCCTGCGTGTTGGTATGTATAGTAGATTGCCATAAGTCAGCCTCCCTTTCTCATCAATATAGCGTACAGAATAAAAAGATTCACGATAGATCAATATTTCTTCTTCCAATTTGTATGATTTTGGAAGTATACTAGTTTAGGATTACCGTTGCAAGGAGGAAATTGGATGGAAGTTTTACTCATGTTACTCTTTAGCTTATTCGTGATGATTGTCCCACTCACATTAATCATCGCGATTATCGTATTGATCGTTCGCTTTATCGGTCGTTATGAGAAGCGGGCCGACGCGCGACTCGAGTTAGAGCGTCAAGCCGCGGCTCATCAGCAACAACAATTCGATGTCTTGGTAGAACGCCTCGATCGCATCGAAGAAAAGATGGAGGTACGTCCTTAATGTCGCAACCACTCACGATTTGGACGAAACGTCTCGTCCTCACAACGATCCTCGGCGGTGTGCTACTCGTCGCGACTTTCGCCACGCAACGCGCCTTCCACATGTCTGAGATCAATCTACTCGTCGACAAGGCCGATGAACAACAACTCAGCTATGAGTTAATCATCCACAACCCGCTCACAAACGCATATAGCTTTACCATTGTTCGAAACTAGAGTAAAAGGAGGTTTTTATGGATTGGAGCGTCATTCTCTTAATTGTCTCTCTGCTTCTGAATGGTTTTTTACTTAATATTGTCATCGAACAAGCAAAGGGTATAAGTACACTTCGCCGAAACCTAATCCGTACCGAACCAATCGTTCCGGACGATGCTTTAACCGCGTCCATAAAAGAAAAAATAGATACGGATGGAGTCATAACGGCTATCAATTTTTAAGGTAGACTCAAGATATGTCTCTCGTTGAAGCGAAACGACTAGTCGACCGCATTACTGGTCGATCAAGTTTATAAAAGGGAGTAGCGCGCGCTACTCCCTTTTGGTCGACTTTACTTTGGAAAGAAGCCGACTTTCCCACGTCCATAGGCTTTCTGCGTCACATGTTCCGGGTCAATCTTCGCAAGCTTTTGATCAAGTTTCGAAGACGCGATCCATGCGAACAGATTGAATGCGACCACGAGCAGCAAAACATTCGCTTGTTCCGGACGGAGCAGCAACGATACAATCAACAGACAAAAGATTACGATGACCGCCATCCCGCTCCAATATTCATACCAGACAAGCCGCCGATAGTCAGGCGCATCGTTGAACTTGAGCAACGTCTTCGTCCGTGCCCCTATCTTGACGAACCCGATGGCGGGAATGAAGAGGACGAACCAAACCAGTTCGGCGAGACGACGCTCGCCCGTGAACCAAAAGATGGCGCCGAGTAGGATGATGAACAATCCAAGAAGAAGGGCTTGGCGGGTGGAACGTTTCCCCGCCTCGTATAAATGATTGAATCGTTCGCGTTTGGTCATATTCATATTCCTTTCTTACGATTACTTCGTTACTATGCAAATAGACTGTTATACAAAGAAAAGAGGGTGTTCATGAATCCTGCACAAACCGAAGTCCTAGTGACTTTCCGACTGCTCGCCGACGATTTCTCAATTGAAGATGTGACGCACCGTCTCGGACTCACGCCTACCGAAACCTACAAACGCGGGGACCACAGTACATATTCGGCTCATCCTCGTGAATATACGTCATGGTCACTTAGTACAGGCTATCAGCCGTCATTTGATGTGAACGATCAGCTGCAACACATCATTGCGCAACTTCGCGGCAAAGAAACCATTTTAGATGACATCTATGACACGTATAATGACATGCAAGCACGGTTTATCATCGTGATTGTGATGGAAGGCGGTCAAACACCGTCGCTTGTGTTTGATTTGGAGACGATTCAATTCGCCCATCGGATTCGTGCCGAGTTCGACATCGATTTATATGCGAACCCGTATGAAGAGGACCCCGACTTTAAAGACTGAGTACGCGAAGCTTGTTACGACCATTCAATCGACAGACGAGGTCATGGTGATGATTCAGACGAAAGCAGTACAGTCCCAGTAACGGGCTGCACTGCTTTTTCTTTATGCCTTTTTCTGTGGACTCGGATACTTCACCGCATTCTTCTGGAGCTTCTCTTCAATCGCCTGAGACACATCGATCCTTGCCGCATGGGCGAACGTGAGCGCGTAAATGAGGACATCCGCGAGTTCTTCTTTCATCTCGACTTGTTTCGTCTCGAGCGCTTCTTCGCTCGACACCCATTGGAACAATTCCAACAGTTCACTCGCCTCGAGTGATAACGATAACGCCAAGTCTTTCGGGTTATGGTGGAACGCCCAATCGCGCTCGTCACGGAATTCAATCACTTTGTCCATCAGTCGTTGTATTTCGTTCATGTCTGTACCTTCTCTCTTTGAATGTGTAACAGCTTATCTCGCAACGCTTGATTGCTCGCATACAAATAAAGTCCTCGGACGCCCCGTTTCATCAACACATTGATGGAGTTCAATACGATTTGTTCTTTCGCCAATTCGACATCTTTGACACCGTCAATTCCGGCGTAGGCTCCCGTATCTTTATAAAGATTCGTGTCGATCACCAGGCAATTCTTTGTCTCATCGTACGTCACTGAAGGACCTAACACGACACCGACATAGTTCAAGTCAAAACCTTGAATCGTATAGATTGACCCGGCCTCAGCAATCGTTTCTGACTTCTCAGCCCACGTCGTTTTTCCGCCCGTCGTATTCCACGGCAATTTATAGTTCCCATTCGATTCATAGACGTAGTACGTTTCGCCGTCTTTCTTATGAATATAATCAAACGTTGAGACAACACGGCTCAATCCATGCAGCTTGTCTTGTTTCATAATCACTTGGTGCATCTCTTCTAACGTCTCAAAGATTCGTAAATCATATCCACTCGATTGCGGAAACGTTTTGATTTTCTTGGTTTTAAAGGCATCAATCCAATCGATGACATCCTTACCTGCCTGCATCCGGAACTGGTTTGTCAGCTGATACGTCCGTGCGACCTTCGCCTTCTGTTTGAATGATTCGAGCAATCCCTGATTCCATCGACTTTTCAATTTCAATACTTGATGTTGATCGAAGATGACAATGACAATTTTCGCACGTTTCATCAACTCCTCGAGATGATTCTCCGCCCGAAAGTTGTTGTACGCATCTGATTTCGTCAACAGGAGGTGCGCCTCGTCGACCAAGATAATATCCACTTTTTTATCTTGTAACTTGTTGAGGAGCGGTGTCGGTTTGACGAAATTGACAGCCTTCAAGTGTTTGACTTGTTTGGCAATTCCTTTATACGTCTTCAGCATCTCCTCATGATTGACGACCAGATAATTCTCTGTCTGATACAGATTCGAACCCGCTTCATTCGTTCGCGCTTGAATGGTATTAAAGATCGAACTGAGGACGACACTCTTGCCGACGCCTGCCTCTCCTTCAATGACGTACAAATCTCCATATGTATCATCGGGCTTCGACTCCGTAATCCGTTCCTCACAGAACTTGAGCACGCGCTCTTTTAAGTCTATTTGCTCAATGGATAGTTCCTTGAACGGAGACAGTTTGAAGATGTCTTTGTTCTCGATGGCGTGTAGGTTGTTTTCGACGAGCTTGTTCTTATGTAGCGCATCCCACAACTTAGGAAACAGCTCATTGTCATAGAACGATTTATTGTAATAGTTGTGTGTGAAGTCGCTTGCTGTCTTGCTTTTGTTTTGTAAGGTGTACTTCTCGTCCCCTAAAAAGTAGTTGATCAACTTCGTCTCAAGATGGAATGTCGCCGACCGATTGAACGTCTCATGCTTCACAAGGTTGATTTGGTCCACATTCTTCCGGTCAGTTTGTTTCAGCTTCAGATGTTGTTTCATCCGTTTTTGAAAATGCACCGTTTCCCCGATATACGCTTCCTTCTGTCCGTTCAAAATATAAATCACCGGATAGTTCAAGTAATCAGCAGACCGCTCAATCTCATCTAAATTCTTTTCAATAAAATCTTTTAGACCCTTTTCATTAAAATCTAACGGAGTGACCTCAATCATCTTCATCGACACACCCTTATCTAATTTCAAATTATCTCCAGTTTAGCATAGTCTTATTCCAATTCATTACTCAAGTCTTCTATGAATCAATGGTATAATCCCACTAAAAAGGGAGGGATTCGGTGCTTACTTTCGACAACGTCTCTGTTCGCCAACAAGACACGCTCATCCTTGAAAATATCTCGTTCACCATCAATCCGGGTGAAGTCGCTGCCATCCATTGCGGCGTCACTTCCCGGGAAATATTGTTCGCATTATTGACGGACTCGCACGCGAACTACTCGGGGACCATCGATACAACGAATCGCACGCTTTCGGTCTTCTCCATCCGTGATGGCTTATACGACCGGCTGACGGTCGAGGAGTACTTGCGATTTACGCACACGCTCTATGAATCAACGGAATCGCTGGATGCCGTCCTCCAAACCGTTCAACTCACCCCATATCGGAACAAACGATTGAATCGGCTCAGCTTGTCTCTCGTTCGGCGCGTCCAATACGCGGCCCTGCTCTTACATAACCGGGATATCTATGTGCTTGAAGAACCGGATCAAAACGTCGACCAAGAGACGCGGCACTTGTTCGCGACCGTCTTAATGCAACTGAAACAGCAACAAAAAGCCATCCTGCTTCTGACGAGCAACATGGAGAGCGCCCTGTTCGTCACGTCGACCGTCTATCGGATTGACCACCGACACTTGCGCCTGCTCGACGTGGAACCGGATGAACCGGATGCGAACGAAGATATCACGCCTGACGTCATGCACGTCCGCTTCGAGAAAATTCCGACGAAAGTGAACGAGAAAATCGTCTTGCTTGACCCGCCGGAAATCGACTACATCGAGAGCCAGGACGGACAATCCGTATTGCACAGTCAGTCCGAGCAGTTCCCGAGCGTCTTCACGATGAACGAACTCGAGACGCGTCTGACCCCATACGGCTTCTTCCGCTGCCATCGGTCGTACATCGTCAACCTTCAACGCGTGCGGGAAGTCATCACCTACACGAAGAACAGTTTCAGTCTCGTGCTCGATGATGCGGCGAAGACGACCATCCCGCTCTCGAAGACAAAAATGGCCGAATTGAAGACGATGATCGGGCTGAAATAGGCTCCGTTCACCGTCTGATTCGCTCCACTCAGTCCTCAAGAAGCGCCATTTACCCCCATTCTAATGCGCTCTCCTCTTCCTCTCGATATGATGAAAGCAAGTTAGACAACATCGACGAGGAGGAACGAGAATGGACTCAATCATTCAAGTGAACGGATTAAAAAAGCTATTCGGCAATGAAGAGGCGTTGCGCGACGTGACGTTTTCTGTCGGCAAGGGAGAAGTGTTCGGCTTCCTTGGACCGAGTGGATCAGGGAAGACGACGACCATCAAAATCTTGACGTCCCAACTCGCGCAGACGTCAGGTGATGCGATTGTGTTCGGCGTCCCGGTCTCGGAGTTGAAACAAGAACAGTATCGGAAGCGAATCGGCGTGTTGACCGACAACAGTGGCCTATACACGCGTCTCTCGATTGAAGAGAATCTGCAGCTCTATTGTGACCTGTATGACGAACCGCGGTCACGAATCGATGACGTCCTACAGATGGTAAATTTGGCCGGGGAACGCAAAAAACGCATCGCGGCACTCTCACGCGGGATGCTGCAACGGGTGACACTGGCCCGGGCGTTGTTACATGAACCAGAACTATTGTTTTTAGATGAGCCGACGTCCGCGCTCGACCCGGTCAACTCGCGCCACATTTATAAAGGGATTGAACGATTAAAGGCAAAAGGGACGACGATTTTCTTGACGACGCACGACATGAACGAGGCAGAGGAACTGTGCGACCGCGTCGCTTTCTTACATCAAGGGGAAATTCAACTCCTCGACGCCCCGAAACGATTACGCCGGAAATATGCGAATGGCTCCATGCGCGTCGAACTGCATGACGGGGAAATTGTTGACTTGAAACAAGGAAAAGACGGGGCCGACTGGCTTCATGAACAGATGCGCGACCAAAACATCGCGGCCATTCATTCGAACGAGCCGACGCTCGGGGATATCTTTATCGAAGTGACGGGGAGGAAATTATCATGACATTTTCAATGAAACGGGCACTCGCCATTTTTCAGAAAGATTACAAAGACTTGTCGCGGAACTTATTCGTCTCCTCGACGCTAATCATGCCGCTGTTCTTCGCCGTCTTCTATTCACAGCTCGGTGGAGAAGGCATCGACGTGACGTACTTCGTCATTAACATCACGTTCAGCCTCGTCGCGACGTTCGTCCAGTGTGCCTTGATTGCCGAAGAGAAAGAGAAGAATACGCTCCGTGGGTTGATGTTGTCGCCGGCGAGCACGCTCGACATCTTGCTTGGGAAGAGTGCACTCACATTCGTAACGACGCTCATCCTCATCGCGGCATGTGCCTTCATCATGGGTTACAGCCCGGCGAACCTGCTCGTCATCTCACTCGCACTCATCGTCTCGACGTTCTTTTATATCGGGATTGGGACGATTCTCGGATTGATGACGAAGACAGTCATGGAAGCCTCACTCATCGTCATGCCGGCGTTTTTCTTCTTCTCGTTCTCACCGATGTTGTTGGTGTACGAGGACCGTTTCTCTATCATCGGTTTACTCGAGTATTTGCCGAACATCGTCTTGATCGACCTCGCCCATCAAATCGAGGCGGGTGCTGGACTGGGCTCTACTTGGATGGAACTTATGATTCTATCCGCGTGGGCGCTTGTTGTGTTCGTTGGAAGTATCGTGATGTATAACCGGAAACAGACAGACTAAAAGCGACGATATTACTCGTCGCTTTTTTTGAAGCGTTCTTTTAAATCCATTCCATAAAGAACGACGTATAAAAGACACGACGGCAGCACGGTAAACAACGGCACCTTTCTATGAAACCCTAACCTCTTATAATCAACGCTGTTAAAATGGTTATTCCTAACCTTTGTGGTCGAAATACCTTTTAGTAAACAAATCTCGAAGACAGGCTTCATCAAAAAATAAGGAAAAACCTTTTCCACCGCCGTTAACAAGCTTCTAAAAATTTTGATGAATTAATAAAAATTTCAAATGATCTAACTCGATACTTCTCGCGACTTTTCTAACCAATAAATCTTATTCTTCTAACATTATTTAAACCTATATATAGCTTGACAATGTATTTGAGAAACTCTTTTATTAAAAGGGACACTAAGTTATGTAAGTGTCCCTTCAATATTAATTCTGATATCTATATTGTTCTAAATACTTCATTAACATCTAACTTTCAACTATTTGGCTTCTTTTATTTTTGGTATATATATCCTTTGCGACTCAATCCAATCTTTGGAATTTATTTCTGATATAACTGGACCATCTTCATACAGTTGCTCATAATATATAACCCCACAACTTTTTTCATCATCTTTCCATAATGGTCTACTAGATAAAATTAGTTTATTTGCAAAATCAATATCACTAGTAGAAATTACTACTTGACGCTCTCTTGCAATATCGCATATTAAAGAAACTAAAGCATCATCTCTTAAAGTATCTAACATTTGTATTGGATCATCTAGAAACAATGTTTCAAAAGTTGGAGAACCAAAGTTCTTTTTTTCTTTATCAGCTACTTGAGAAAGAAAAATTGACAAGCCTAGCAAAGACAGTTGTCCCCCACTAAAAGCAAATGTACTGTTGGAATTTGTTTTCAGTAAATATTCTTCTATGCTAGAATCCAATTTTTGAGGAACCGGCCTAAAAACTAGGTTTGTTCTTTCTCTCTCATCCGGAACTACTGCATCAGGTAATATTGTTCTCCATGGCGATACATCGGACAGTATCTCGAATATTTTTGAGATTCTTTTTGAAATTTTCCCTATCTCTTTATTAGTCTCTTTCCTTTGTACTTCTCTTAAATTTCTTTTATCTTTTTTTAACCCCTCTATATTCATTTCTAATTCTTTAATCTCTTTTTTCAACTCTGAACTAGTGTCTACAATTTTAAGATTTTCTCTTAAAACATCTAGATATCCTAGCAGTTTTTTTATTTCCATTACTGTGTTACTTATAATTTCTATACGTTTCTTATATTTAAAGAAAATTTCCTTCTCAATTTTTTCTACTTTGATCATATCAGTTTTATAATCTATATTTTCTAACTCTCTCTCTAACAAAGGTATTTGATTCTTTAGAAGCAACAATAATTTTTCTGTAGTATCAAAATTCTCTGAACTATCGAAAGAATTGTATATAGACTTTAATCCTTCTATTTCTTTACTTATCTCTCTGTTTATCTGATTGGACTCTGCAATGCACTTATAATGTTTTTTCTGGTTGACTTCAATTATGTTCTTCAACTTTTTTGTTTCTATCTCAAGTTTATTTAATTCACCATTAATTTCTGATTTTTTATCAATTAATTTTAATATTTCATTACTGTTTTTCTCTAACATTTTTTTAAAATCTTTATCTTCGAAATCACATAAAGAAATTTTAACTCCAATCTTTTTCAAAAAATCTGCAAATGACCCTTTAACTTTCAATAAGTTTATTTCGGCATTACTAATTTTTCGTTGTATCTCTTTAATTGCTCTCTCCGTGTTTTCTTTAGTAATATTTGAAGCTCGAATTTCAGATAATTTATTAGAAATTTCTTTAATCTCTTTTTTATGTGTAATGAAGACATTTTCCCATCTCTTCTTTTGGTGAAGTATTGTTACTTCTAATTCACTAATTGATTCATGTTTTTTTCCACATAGTGGACAACTTTCATCACTTATATATCCGCATAAAATATCAAATGATTTATCTAATTCAATGTTTTGATTAACTAATTCTTCTATATTATCACCAATATTAGCTAATCTATCTTCAAGTAATTTTATGTTTTCATTGTTTTTAGTCTGTGTATTTTTCATTAACCAATTTTCATGTTCAACCAGTTCTTTTTTGTTTTCATTTATTTCTTTTATTGTTAGAGTAAATTTTTTATGATATTCTTCTATTTCTTGTTTATTTAATAAAAGTATTTCATGGTAATTTTCTATTTCATCTTTTTGGATTTTTAGCTTTGAAATTTGCATTTCCATTTCTTTAATTTTCATCGATTCATCTAGCTGGTTTTCTTTGTTAGCTTCATAGTTAGATATGTCTTTATCTATATTTTTTTGAGATATATTTAATTCAGAAATTTTCTGAATGCTTTCATCTACGATTACTATATTATTTTTAATGAAAATAATTTTATTTTTTAATTCTTTTATTCGATCTTTCTTCGATTCAATTTTCAGAACTTCTTCAGCTATTCTTTTTTCCATTTCTTCTAACTTTTCATCCTCCATCGAAGAGGTATCCTCTTCGATTTGAAAGTATTTTTCTCTTATAGCATTGATTTTATTCTCTATTAAGCTTTGATCAGCAGATACTATATTTAAAACAGAATTACACCATGTTTCCCATTCTTTAATTTCTTGAACTTTATTGGTGTTGTTAGTTGGGTAATGAGGTACTTCGATGAGTTGCAGCATTCTTTCAGAAATTTTCTCTCCAATATTGCTTACTTCATTTAGGATTTCATACTCTTCTCTGCCCTCTCTATCACTAATATTAGTTAAACTCGTGTGTTTACGTTTTAAAATCTCTTTTTCTTTTCTTAAATTTTCTTCAACCTTTTTTATGGCTAAATTGATTTCAGTTAGGTCTAATAAAGGAGCTAGTATCTCTAAGCGATCTCTTCCTTTTGCCACTGCTAACTCCTGAAGTTTTGCTTGGGTTAGAGAATTTGCCCATAATACATCTCCTCTTTTAGCGCTTTCAAACCACTTATCAAAATCTAAATTAGAATACTTTAAATCCTCTTCAGTTCTAGTAATAGTATCGACTTTAAAGGTTTCGACATCTTCTAGACGCGCTGTTATAGCAGTACTAATATCTGGTTGAAGCAATGATCGAATATGTGAACCTTTAACTCTCGACCATTCTCTATTGTATTCAGCATATCTAGTAATATCATTATTAAAAAGCCAACCTAAAGCATCTTGTAAAGTAGTTTTTCCCCTGCCATTTCTTCCGTATACCACAGTAATATTATTGAAGAATTTCACTTTTTTATTTTTCGAATATATTCTAAACCCTTCAATTTCCATCTCTTTGAGTCTATACTTACTCATTCTTCGTCGTCCTCCTCTATTTTTTCAAATAACTCTAAAGGACTTTCATTCAATTCTGATGACTTTATGGAATCCCATGGAGTAAGAAAAGTTTCCCTTATATTTCTACCAATATCTTCTGGAGTTTCATTTGTCGATACAGTAATCAATATTTTCCTGAAATACCTTGGGTCGTCTCGCCACTGATTTAACCAACTTTGAGTCTTTTCACTTACTTCTTGACTTACTAATATTATTGCTATTTGTGAATACATATATTCTTCTCCAAGTGCATTTAATTCTTTAGTTAATAGCGGAGGATAAAAGTTTTTTTCGCTCAAATCCTCGAGCAAATTATTGTCTTCAAAAATATCACCAACAATAAATGCATTTACACCAGCAACTCCTGAAAAAATCCATTTGATGGGATTACCGTAATCCGGTAACTCTTCCTTGTTTACAATTTTTTTTAATTGAAAAGGCAACTCTTTAGAATATGTTTTTTTATATTTATTTTCTGAAAATTTCTCGCTAATATCTTTATATAAAGATTCAATCCAGAATTGCCGATTTTGAAAGTGGTTTAACATTAGGGCCTCCTAATTCTAGCTGGTGGGGCTTTAAATTCTGTGTTAGAAATGAACTCATCCAATTCTTCCGAGAACACCACACTCACTAAATTATAATCTTTAGGGAAACTTTTACTCATCTCTTGTTCTATTGCTCTAATTAAACTCGGCCAGGCTTCCCTGTCATTATCAATAACAATAATATGTCTATGATCTGGATTAAGTATAATACTTTCAAAAGTCTTTGAAATACCGTTGGCAATGATATTTTCAGGAACCTTGTTGTTCACTTTCAGTATATGAGCAGAAACAGGATAGGTTTCAGAAACCTTAACTGCAATAGTTAGTTTAGGATTTTCATCTGCTCCTGAATTGGTTAACTTAATACCTTTCTCAAATAATTTATGAAGAGAAGCTCCTAGCACTGCATCATGGTATTGATTACCATTTGTTCGTTGAGGATACTGATATACATCTTTATCCGCATCTATTTCATGAAGCCTTTCTATGTTATTCGCCACTTCCGTAAGAGTAGCAAAACCTAAATCGTAAATCCTTCTGCCTCTGTAAACCTGTTCGACTAAGGACATATCCCGTTGAGGAGTAGGATATATATCAAGCAAAGGAATATCTTCGATATTCCTTTGGCATGTTACACTAAACCATTTTTTATAAAAATTGGAATAAGCAGTCCATAGACAATCGGTTAATCCTGCTTTTATCCATTCACCATTCTCTTCATTAAATGTCCGAGATGGATCGCTTAACAACCATTTTTGAGGTTCTGTATACGGATTTATCCAAGCCCATTCAAAATCATCCTCGAGTTTTTCTCTTAATTTTTCAATTAAATAAGTTAGAGGTGCTGCAAGTCCAACAAATACTACTCTTTTAAAGTAAGGAGCTTGAAGAAGACATTCCATTGACATTTCTAATATTTTTTTTTCTTCGGTTAGATGCTTATCTACCGTTTCATAAATTGATTTAGATAGTAATGTCTGTGACCAAACAGATTGTTGATTTTTGATGTTTTTCCCGTGCGCCGCTAATATGTTCCAATCTCTAAAAACTTTATTAAATTTTGGTAATTCAACTAAATCTGCAGCATTAACTATCAATTCTTCTGGTTTATTACTTGATAGGGTAGTAGCAACTTCAAAAAACTCATCCATATTTAATGAATAAACTCTAATACTTCCTTTGGCTTCTAAAACTTCATTTACTAAAGATTTGTGCTGAAAGTTTGGCTTTCCAGAAAATTCGAATGAATGATTTGAATCTGTGATAGCACTGATAAATTCATTATGAGATTCTTGTGAAAAAGATTTCTCTCCATCTTCATTCATGGGATAACAAAAATACTCATAAAGTTTAGCTATATCCCCAGTTACTTCACTTGGTATTGATGCTCCTTTTTCTATTCTTAAATAATTTTCATAAGCCTCTCCAGCACCTCTTCCAGTCGGTGCTACAGAGATTCCTGTCATCGAAATTCCCGCACCACATATAAATAATAAATTCCCATTTTTATTTTTCGCTTCATCTAACCATTTACCTATTAATTTACTACCTTCTCCCCGAGAAAGGGATGGTTTTTCCCAATTGGGATCTAAACTCATATTTGCTCCTCCTTAGACAATAAAATCATTTGAATACATGAAATTTTATAGTCTATTTAAAAATGAAATTATTCATCCCTAACTTTGCAAATGAATAAATATTTTTCACTTTTTAATTACTATTTCTGTATAGAGCTCGAATAAGAGAGTAAGCCTCTTAAGATCAGTTTCTAAAGACTTTCTTGTTTTATAGCATTTATCTACTGCCTTATCGAGTTTTTTATATGCTTTTAATTCTACAAACCTAATTTTACCAATAAAAAAAAGGTTGCACAAGACGACTTAAAGTCGCTCATACAACCATGAATATTTACAATCATATGATACAAACGTCCAAAAAGAGACTTCTAAGAGATTTAACCTATTAACGAATGATATTCTTGAGGTTCATTCAACTGAAATGTTTTTAAAAGAGAACAAAAAAGAAAACCATTTATAAGTTCAAAGAACTTATAAATGGTCTCCCCAAAAGCTTAACTGTGTTGTTTAGGAACCCGAAAGTTAGCAATTAGTTTATCATTTTGCAATCCTATCTCCTACAAACCCCGACATATCAGGGATTGCATGATTAGATTACATCATACCGCCCATTCCACCCATACCGCCCATGTCAGGCATGCCGCCGCCAGCGCCTGCTGGTTCTGGCTTGTCTGCGATGACCGCTTCCGTTGTGAGGAACATGGCTGAGACTGATGCTGCGTTTTGAAGCGCTGAGCGCGTCACTTTCGCCGGATCGACGATACCGTGTGCAATCATGTCGACGTACTCGCCAGTTGCGGCGTTGTAGCCGATACCGACTGATTCGTTCTTGAGCTTCTCGACGATGACCGAACCTTCTTCACCCGCGTTTTCCGCGATTTGACGGACCGGTGCTTCGAGGGCACGGAGGACGAGTTTCACACCTGTCGCTTCATCCGCTGTTACTTCTCCGAGCAACGCACGAACGGCTGGGATGACGTTGATGAACGCCGTACCACCACCTGCGACGATACCTTCTTCGACGGCTGCACGTGTCGCGTTGAGCGCGTCTTCGATGCGAAGCTTACGTTCTTTGAGTTCAGTCTCTGTCGCTGCGCCGACTTTGACGACGGCTACGCCGCCTGCGAGTTTCGCGAGACGCTCTTGGAGTTTCTCCCGGTCGAAGTCAGATGACGTCTCTTCGATTTGGTTGCGAATCGTTTGAACGCGTGCTTTGATCGTTGCTTCGTCTCCAGCACCTTCGACGATTGTTGTCGTGTCTTTCGTGACGACGACTTTCGATGCGCGTCCGAGCTGGTTCAGAGATGCCGACTTGAGCTCGAGGCCGAGGTCTTCAGTGATGACTTGGCCGCCTGTGAGCGTCGCGAGGTCTTCGAGCATCGCTTTACGACGATCGCCGAAGCCTGGCGCCTTGACCGCGACCGCGTTGAACGTACCACGGAGCTTGTTCAAGACGAGTGTCGCGAGCGCATCGCCTTCGATGTCTTCTGCGACGATCAAGATTGGTTTCCCTTGTTGCACGACTTGCTCGAGCACTGGGATGATTTCTTGGATGTTCGAGATCTTCTTATCTGTGATCAAGATGAACGGGTTATCGAGCACCGCTTCCATCTTGTCTGAGTCTGAGATCATGTATGGTGAAAGATATCCGCGATCGAACTGCATGCCTTCGACGACGTCGAGTTCAGTCGTGAAGCCGCGTGACTCTTCGATTGTGATGACGCCGTCGTTGCCGACGCGCTCCATCGCTTCGGCGATCAACTCGCCGACTTCTTCGTCCGCTGCCGAGATGGCTGCGACTTGTGCGATTGCTTCTTTCGACTCGATCGGTTTCGAGATTTCTTTCAACTCTTCGAGCGCACGACGGACTGCTTTGTCGATGCCTTTACGAAGGATCATCGGGTTCGCGCCCGCTGTCACGTTCTTCAACCCTTCACGAATCATTGCTTGTGCGAGGACTGTCGCCGTTGTCGTACCGTCCCCTGCGACTTCGTTCGTCTTCGACGCGACTTCGGCGACGAGCTTCGCGCCCATGTTTTCGAAGTGGTCTTCGAGTTCGATTTCTTTCGCGATTGTGACGCCGTCATTCGTGATGAGCGGTGAGCCGAACTTCTTCTCGAGGACGACGTTGCGTCCTTTCGGTCCGATTGTGACTTTTACCGCGTCAGCGAGTGCATCGACACCGCGAAGCATCGCGTGACGTGCGTCTTCTGAGAATTTGATTTCTTTTGCCATTGTTCATTTCCCCCTAAACAAGTTTTTGAAGAATGGTGCTTAGCCTACGATTGCTAGAATGTCGCTCTCGCGAACGATTAAGTATTCTTTACCTTCATGCTTCACTTCGGTACCCGCGTATTTCGAGTAGATGACCAAATCATTTTCTTTGACGTCGAGTGCGATTCGCTCCCCTTGGTCCGTGACGCGGCCAGTGCCGACTGCGAGGACGCGTCCTTGCTGCGGCTTCTCTTTCGCCGTGTCAGGAAGGACGATGCCTCCGATCGTCTTTTCTTCTTTCTCCACGACTTCAATGATGACGCGATCGCCTAGTGGTTTTAACATAGAAAAAACCTCCTCCGAATATGAATGATGTATCGTTGAATCGTAAGTTATTAGCACTCAGTAAAAAGGAGTGCTAACACTGATTAGTGTAGTATGAGATGTCCGAAATTGCAAGAGGGGAACATTGAAAAATTGCTCTTACTCGCGGTCAAGAGACCTTGTTTGATACAATGGTCAAAAGGAACGCTTACTCTTGTGATTAAGGACGTGTTGAATTGGCCACACTAAACTCAAACCAATCGATAAATACCCGTTTTTCGATGGCGCCTAACATTCGAGTTCGGCACATCATCCCGATTCTCTTATACGCCTTCGTGCAGTTTTTCCCTGTACTCATTAGCAAAGTCCGTCCAGAATGGATCACGACGACGGCGACAGGCCTCTGGTTCGCCATCGGCTTCAGCTTGACGATCGTCATCTCGTTCTTCCTGCTCTGGCCAGACTTGAAGCTATATAAACAGCAAGGCATCCAGTCGAACTTGAACGACACGGTCAAATGGATCGGGCTCGGGATTCTCATGCAGTACGGGCTCGTCATCGTCGCCAACTTGATTGAGACGGCCATCACCGGTGAAATGGTCGCCTCGGAGAATACGGAACGAATCGCGGATATTGTCCGACTCGTTCCTGTCATGACGTTATCGGTCGTCTTGCTCGGACCGATTATCGAAGAGATTCTCTTCCGTCATATCCTATTCGGCAACTTGAGCGCCCGGTTCGGCTTCTGGATCGCCTTCGGTGTCAGCTCTGTCTTGTTCGCGCTCATCCATGATGACAACCGTTTCCTCGTGTACGTCGCGATGAGCTTCGCCTTCACGGTCGCCTATGCGAAGACGCGTCGCTTAATCGTTCCGATTGCGATTCATGCGTTCAACAATGCGCTCGTCATGGTCGCCCTATTATTGATGTAGAAATGAGGTGGCACGTATGCCGCGACACTTAAAAATCATGCTGACGTTCAGCTTATCTTTCGGGATCTTGTTCACGGTCCTCGCCTACTACTCGGTACAAGAGTACGGTTTCAGCTTCTGGACGTACTTCATCATCGCCGTAGCCGCGTATGACTTCTTCAAGGTGTATCAAATCTTGACGCTCGCCCGAAAAGCGAAAAAAGAAAAGACCGACAAGTCGGCCTAAAAACATCCCAAGCGACGTCGCTTGGGATGTTTTTATAGTCGGATGGCCTTGGATGAATCAATCATTGCCTCTTCATAAGCGCTACGAATCAATAAGCCTCGAAGCGTCAACAGTGTCCCGAGTACAAGATGGATCGTATCGAGTAGTGGCACTTGCGGCTGATCGAAGAAGAAGACCCCGAAGCTGAACGCGAGCATAAGCGCACCAAAGACGAACATCATCACTTTCGAGTTTGCCGCGTCACGAATGATGGTGGCTTGTCGTTTATCTAATCGTTCTAGTTGTTGTTCATAATACGTCGCGATCGTCACCCCGAATCCGGTGACCGCGCTCATCGCATACTCGCCGTCCCATACACCTAGCCCGAACAACATGGGCCAAATCAGGAGCAACGCGATGAACCACTTTTTCGTGAGTTTCATTTTTCCCCTCTTTTCTTATGATGGAATCCATCGTTTCGCAAAATCAAAATAGCCAAAGATGTCGATACAAACGTCCTTCAACTCGACCGGGAACGGAATCGTTCGCTCCTCGTTATCCAGTGAGATGTCACACCCGAACAAGAAGCTATTTAAAAAAACAGACGGAGTCTCGTATGTGAATTCCGTCTGTTGGCTGTCTGCATTTATGCAGTGCGTTGTTTGACAAAATGACGAATCGTCAACCCCCGATAGACGAACAAGCCACCGAGCGCGACGTACACCGTCTCGATCGTCGGAAGGGTTCGCAGGTTGAACCAAAGCCCGACAATCAAGACGAGCAGGAAAGACAAGACGACGAACGACACCGTCTTCTCGTTCAGCTCGTTCATGATGCTCGTTTTCGACTCGTCGGAAAGTCGCTTCACTTGTTGACTGTTATAGGAATAGACGGTGATCCCGAGACCCGTTACCGCAACGAGCGCGTATTGTTCGAGCCATAGGTCGAGTCCAATCAGCGCCAGCCACATCACGAGTAATCCTTTGAATACGTTCTTATTCATCTTTCGCCTCCCGCTCGTACGTATGGATCTCATTCATCAAAAACAGCCCTTTTGTCGCAAACAAATAGGTCAAAGCGGTCAAGGCAAGATCCTGAGTCGGGATTGTCACCTGCGTCGCACCAAATCCAATCAAATACATCACCACGAACACGAGGATAGCGACGAGCCACGTCTTCTCACTTGAACGCCAAAGTAGACGTTCTTTGACCGAGGTCGCATACTCTCCCGTTTTTAGGCGTTGCTGCCGGTAAAACAACACGCTCGCGATGAGAAACAATAGATACGAAGACACACCAAAAACGGTGCCCGCAATCACCAACCCGATTCCGACGGCGAAGGCCAGCTTCCGTCCGCTCATATCATCCACCTCCTCTCCCCATCTATACGAAGAAGTTTGCGACAAGTTTCGTTCGCTTTGAAAACGCGATTGCCGTACGTTATAGTTGATAGGTTAACTATCAAAAAGGAGAGATACGATGAAGAAAGTACTATTTTCTATCCTCGCTTCCGTCTTTCTTGTCGGTTGTACGGACGCCGATGGGTTGGCCGCATACGAAGAGTATAGTGTGCTCGAGGAGACGATCGACGTCGCAAAGTACGAACCGAAAGTCGAGACCGACAACGATGGCAGCCGCGTCATCCTGTTCTATGAGAATGGACGTGTGGCCTATAAGAGCGTCTACGTGAAAGACGAGCGTCATTTGAAAGTGATCAGCACAGACGATGCGCCGCCCCTTTATAACGGTACGCTATAAGACACAGCCCTCTTCATGCGAAGAGGGCTGTTTTCAATTCTCAAAATGGATCTGCTGCTCGTGTTGAAGGCGATACGTGATCAATTGCTCGCTATCTAACTGCTCATTGAACAGCGATACGGCCGTGATTTGGTTATTGTCATACGTCCGATAATAATAGATGCCATCGTCGACGTTACAGCACGAGGAATAGATGGTGTACTCGTACGTCCCATCCTCCGCCTCGTTCAATCCACGCACTTGGAGTACCGTATCCAACAGTTTGAAAAATTGCCCGACCGCGGACGCCTCGGTCGGTTCACAGACCGAGTTGAATGTGGCGAACGTCGCCCGGACGAATCGCGATGTCGACGATAAGTCACCCGGCAATCCCTGCCCGCCCAATCCGAGACAATAGGCATCGAGGTTCAATGTCGGTGCGAACGTATTGGCCGGCAGCTTAGTCGAGATGTGCCGATAATCGTTCAGATTGAACAACTGATATTCGAACGACGGATTGTTCGTCAAGACCCCGACCGGATTGTCGTACACGCGTAGCCCGTCCGCCATCGGCTCGACGACAATTGACGTATCCTTGTCGGCGATGATCCAGTGCAGCGGGTGAAGCGGGAGCGCTTCGCTGAAGTTGAGATTGACCAGATGAATCGTCGCCAGTCGTTCTTTCACTTCCTCGATTGTCGCACACTGCCCGAGGATCCACGGGATGAACTCGAACGGGGAAACGTTGTCGCGTCCGTCGACTTCCGGCTTGAACACGGCATTGTCCGGGAAGTTCAGCCCCGCCATGCTCAGTCCTTTCTCATTCGTCGCTTCATAATAGAGCGGATAGCCTTTCACAACGGTCGCCATCCCGATCAGCGCATAATGGTCGGTGTACTCCCCCATCCGTCTGAAGTTGAACGGATAATGTCGAGGCGTGATTGTCACTTGTTCGTGATAGGACACGTTCAGGTCTAAGTTTCTGCCGAAGTAGTGGGCGTGCGGCGCATACGTGATTGCGGTACACATAATTAGACTCCTTCCATTCCAATGCAGACAGTAACAACACTCTTTGGTCTATTCACGTTATGCGATGACTTAAACCACAGTCCCTCACACAGAAAAGACCGGTCAGGCTTTCGCCTCACCGGTCTTCATGTCCCTCTGTATGCTTTTGGAGACTTCTTCTATAACACGATAAACCCGACCGTCAACAGTCCGTACATGAAACCGAGCACGATGACACTGATGGCGATCGTTTTATACTGCGGGTACTTATGTAAGACGACCGCCCCTGCGATGACGTGGATGAACGCGACGATGAACGTCAAAATGGCAAAACCCATAGCTGTCTTCCTTCCTGACCAATCGTTTTCTAGAAAATCCTCAATACTCACAAACCCATTCTATCAAAGATTACTTGAAAGACCGAGACGAATTCGCCTCGGTCTGTTTTAAAAACTATTCTCTTTCAAGTAGAACGCGAAGTTCCGGTGCTTCCGCTCTTTCGTCGCATAATGAATCCATAACCAGGCGAGCGACTCGAGCTCACGCGCCAGTTTCAAGTGTCTGAGCGTATGGGCGTCAAAGCCGATTTTCGAAGCGAGGTCTTGGACGGCCCGCACCGACTCCTGCTCGTCCCCAGCGATGAACATCATCGACATGTTCGGGTTCTCCAAGTTTTCGACCCCGGTCTGATTGAACGCCTTGACGATACGGACGTGTGGGGCGAGCTCTTGCAGGTGCTCGGCCCCAGATTTCCCTTCCGGCCGCTCGATCGCGTTAAACTCTTTGGCGATCGGATTCGTCACGTCGATGACGATCTTGTCGTCTAAATCACGTAGCGACTGAACTAAGTCGACCGCGGCCGCGAACGGCGTCGTCAACAATAAAACCTGCGCATTCGACGCCACGTCTTGGAGCGACATCGTCCCCTCGCGCTCCGAACGCGTCCCATATAACACTTCATACCCGACGTCCTCGAACTTGCGACCGAGCGTCCGGCCGACTTTCCCGGCCCCCAATATCCCAATCTTCATAAACAACTCCCCTTTACAATTCTTCGTCTGTCCGTGTCACCGTCCCACCGAGTTCGGCGGCGAGCCCGTCGAGCACCGAATGGTCAAACTCTTCCCCAATGCCCATCACACCTGTCTGTCCCGGCTCGATGTTGCCGACAGTCCGTTTGAACGTTTCTTGAATGCTTTGGACGTGCTTCAAATCTTTCGTCCCACCGATGAGTCCGCCCGTGAGCGTCCCGAACAAGATTCCGAACGGTCCTCCGAGAATCCCGACCGCCATCCCGATCAAGGCACCTTTCGTGGACTTGTTCGTCGGTGTCAGTTGGACGGCGTCCTCGAACGAGAACGCCCCATTGTCCTCACGCTTGATGACGACGAGCTGTTCGAACCCGATCAGCCCTTCGGCGTGATACTTCTTCAACTTACTGAACGCTTGATACGAGACCGACTCCTCTGGAAACGTGAACGTGACGATGTGGTACGACTGCTTTTCCTTCTTCGCCATATCGGCTCCTCCTTTGACAGGACCAGGTGACACATACTTTCTCTTACCCTTCCCCGGCTTCAGGCGAAAAAAAACCTCATCCGATGACCGGAAAGAAACGGGACGAATGACACTTGATATGGTAAAATTTTCATATCACAATGAAGATAGGAGCCACGCTCATGCAACGCACGCTTCGAAAATCCGTAACCGACCGCTCACTGTCTGGTGTCTGCGGTGGCATCGCCGAATACTTCGGCTTGTCCTCGCTCGGTGTCCGTCTGCTGTTCCTCATCATGCCTGGGAACGTCCTCGTCTATATCATCTTGGCGAACTCGATGAAGGACGCTCCACGCTATCTATAAAAAAACTCGGAAGCCGCGGCTCCCGAGTTTTTTAAGCATTTACTTTGTCTTTCATTGCCGCGAGCGCCCCACTGTTGATGAAGTGCCATGGCTTGTTGTAGTGCGGTTGGAAGAAGAAGTCGACGTAAGCGAGCTCTTCGACCGTCATCTCGTTTTGGATCGCGAGCGACAACGTGTTCACTGCTTGCGTCATATCCGCTTTCGAGAGCACTTGTCCGCCGACGACGCGATGTGTGTCGACCTCATAGACGAGTTTGAACTGGACTTTTTCAGCCGTCGGCATGAACTCCGGACGGTATGCGTCTTCGACGACGACGCTCTCGACGTCGAGACCGAACAGGCCGGCCGCTTCTTCCGTGAGACCTGACGAGGCGATATTCCAATCATAGAGACGAAGACCTGACGTCCCTTGTGTCCCTTGATAGCGGACGCGCGGCGTCACGAGGTTCTCGGCGACGAGCGTGCCCATGCGGACCGCGTTTGTCGCGAGCGGGATGTAGGCGTGCGTGCGCGCCGGGTTGTAGTAGACGGCACAGCTGTCCCCTGCTGCGAAGACGTCCGGGTTGCTCGTACGCATATATTCGTCGACGATGATCGCACCGTTGCCGAGCATGTCGACTTGGCCTTCAAGCAGTCCCGTATTCGGGCGGAAACCGACGCAGAGGATGACGAGGTCGGCCTCGAACTCACCTTTGTCCGTCACGACGTGTGTGACGTTGCCATCTGTCCCACGGAACGCTTCGACCGTCTGGCCGAGCTCGAGGTCGATGCCGCGTGACGTCATGTCCGCTTCAAGTTGGTCCGTGAACGACTTGTCGAGATACTTATTCAAGATGCGGTCGGCGCTATCAATGAACGTGACGTGTTTGCCGTATACTTCGAACGCCTCGACGAGCTCGACACCGATATAGCCGGCGCCGATGACGGCGATGTTCGTCGCATCCGTCGCCCGTTCGATGATGCGCTGGGCGTGCGCATAGTTTTTACAAAGTTCGATGCCATCCATCTCGATGCCCGGGAGCGTCGGGACGATCGGCCATGAACCTGTCGTCACAACCAAACGGTCGAACGTGTCATGCACATCTTCCCCCGTATCGAGATTTTTCGCGTGAATCGTCTTCGCCTCGGTGTCGATGTTCAACACGTCGTGCTTCATGCGCATCAATGCACCGAGCTCTTCAAGTTCACGTGGTGACGAGTAAAACAGTTCCTCGGCCCGTTGGACGACGCCGCCGACGTGGAGCGCAATCCCACACGAAAGGAAGCTGACGTTGTCGTTCCGCTCATAAACGGTGATTTCAAGATTGTCATGCTTGGCGAGTAGTCCTTTGACAGCTGCTGTTCCTGCGTGTGTACATCCGATGACTGCGATTTTCATATGGTAGTCTCTCCTTTGAGTGGTTGGCAAGTTTATGATTGTGATAAATGTCACATTCAATACCTAAACTTAGTGTACTATTTCACAAGGATGTTTGACAATGACTATGCTCAGTTTTTCACGTAATTATGTCAAAAGTTTGAACAGGCCTTGTGACACAAAAAAGACCACCCTAAGGATAGGATAGTCACGACTCGAGTCGCCGCTGTTGAAACCAAAGGTACGTGGCGACGAAAATATAGATGATGAGCCCGGAGGCGTATAGACTAAATCCAACCAAACTCCACCCCATCCCGTCCCAGCCTCGGATGAAGACGAGACCGATGAGGAACAGCGTGTAGCCGACTCCCGTAATCAGGAGCGGGAGCGTCAGTCTTCGTTTATGTGACGAACGTAAAAAGTGAAGCGCACCGATGAGAAGCGCCGTCGTCAAGATGCCGACCGCGATGAGCGCGTCCCCGTAATATTCCCACATGACCTATCCTCCCCGATTTGTTGATGGTCCCCTTATCTTACCACGGCGATGTCACACTTACTCGTTCAAAAAAAACACCGCGTCCAAGAACGCGATGCTCACTTCTCATTCATTTGCTTCATCAAATCCATCTGTTCTTTCACCATCGCTTCTTTCTCCCGGCGAAGTACGCCCCGATACGTGATGCGTGAGATCGATAAACTGATCTCATACAAGAAGAAGAGCGGCAGCGACACCATTAGGTGCGACGTCAAGTCCGGCGGTGTGATGAACGCGGCGACGACGAACAAGGCGAAATAGGCATACTTTCGAATCGATGACAGGAAATACGGTGTCACGACGCCGATTCGCGTCAAGAACATCGTCACGACCGGCAACTGGAACAACAGACCGAACGGAATCGTCAGTTGTAACAAGAACGTGAAGTAGTTCGAGGCTCCGATGATTTGCGTCAGCCCGAGGTCTTGCCCGAGATCTGTCGAGATGTCGAGGACGAGCGGGAACAGCCAATAATAGGCGAACGCGAGACCGACGAGGAACAAGATAAAGATGATCGGGATGTAGGCGAGCGTCCCTTTCCGCTCGTTCGGATGCAGACCAGGTGCGACGAAAGCCCACAGTTGATACAGTAGAAACGGACTGGCCGCGACGAGACCGATGACGAGCGCCAAATTCAAGTAAATCATGAGCGGGTCCGCGACCCCAAAGGCGTTCAGTTCTAGTCCTCGTTCAACGAGGTCCGCCTGTAGATAGGCGAGCACGTATTTGACACTCGGCAAAGCGATCAAAAAGAAGGCAAAGACGACAAATGCCGACAGCATCAGTCGTCTCCGCAGCTCTGTCAAGTGATCGGACAACGCCCGCTCTTGATCAGTTTCATGGTTCATGATTACTGTTCTTTCTTCTCAGAGTCTTTCTTGTCGTTCTCGTCATGCTCTTTCATCATGCCGTTCGTGGCATTTTTGAACTCGCGGAGCGTCTGTCCGGCGGCACGGCCGAACTCAGGCAATTTCTTCGGTCCGAAGATGATGAGCGCGATGATGGCGATGATGAGCAAACTCACGCCACCCGGCATCCCGACGACGGGTGATGATAATAGAAATTCCATTATTGATGGACCCCCTCAGCAGATGGATAATGTTGCATAAAGTAAATGAGCGACTGGAGTTCGATCGACAAGTCGATATGATGGACGCGGACCGTATCCGGCACCGTCAAACGCGCCGGCGTGAAGTTCAAAATCCCTTTGATGCCAAAGCGGACCAAGTCATCGGCGACCGACTGCGCGTATGCGGACGGGACCGTGAGAATGGCGACATCGATTTTGTTTTGCTTCATGATCTGTTCCATCTCATCGACGTGATGAATCGGGACACCGGACATCGTCGTGCCGACTTTTGTCTCGTCTGCGTCGAACCCGACGACGATATGTGTGTTATTGTTTTTAAGGAAGTTATAGTTGACGAAAGCTGTCCCGAGATGACCGACACCGACCAAGGCGACGTTCGTGATTTCGTCCTGGTTTAACGTCTTTCGGAAAAAGTCTAACAGATACTGCACGTTATAGCCATATCCCTTTTTACCGAGTGCACCGAAGTAAGAGAAGTCGCGACGAATCGTCGCCGAATCGACTTTGACCGCCTCACTCAGTTCGGCAGAAGAGACACGTTGTTTGCCTGACGAATGCAGGCTTTGGATAAATCGATAGTATAGTGGCAACCGTTTGGCTGTCGCTTGCGGAATCTTTGGTTCGTTTTGACTCAACGGAAAGAGCCTCCTTTTTACGACGCGTTTCAAACGAATCTGATTTCATACACCTTGATTGTAAACGAATTCACATAAGCACTCAACGAATATACCTGAAAAGACTAAAAAATACAGTATACTAAATACAGAGAAAGGGGTTTTTTCACTTGATCCTATTGCAAGTCAACAACCTGTCAAAATCATTCGGCGTCGAGCCGATTTTAGAGAACGTCAAACTTGAGATTCAAGAAGGGGAGCGCGTCGCCCTCGTCGGCCGAAACGGCGCCGGCAAATCGACGCTCCTCAAAGTCATCGCCGGGGAATATAACTATGACTCAGGCGACATCATGAAACCGAAAGATGTGACGATCGGTTACCTCGCCCAAGACTCAGGGTTAGAATCGAACGAGACGATTTGGAACGAGATGCTCACCGTCTTCTCCGATTTGATCGAACAAGAACAGACGCTTCGGCGGATGGAGCAAGACATGGGCTCGGAGCGCATCTTGAACGACGCGGACGCCTATGAACGTCTCCTCGCCGCGTATGACGAGGAACAGCACACGTTCAAAGACCGGGGCGGCTATCAATATGAAGCGACGATTCGCTCCGTCCTCCACGGGATGCGCTTCTATCCGGACGACTTCGAACGTCAAATCGACACGCTCTCAGGTGGTCAACGGACCCGTCTCGCCTTGGCGAAGATGCTTCTGCAAAGCCCGGACCTCCTCATCTTGGATGAGCCGACGAACCATTTGGACATCGAGACGCTCGCCTGGCTCGAGAAGTACTTGAGCGGCTATAAAGGCGCCGTCCTCATCGTCTCCCACGACCGCTACTTCCTCGACCGGGTCGTCTCGGTCGTCTATGAGCTGTCACGCCACCGGAGCCGCCGCTTCGTCGGGAACTATACGAAGTACCTTGAACAAAAAGCAGCCATCTACGAACAAGAGAAGAAGCAGTTCGAGTCACAGCAAGAAGAGATCGCCAAGATGCAAGACTTCATCCAACGGAACATCGCCCGGGCGACGACGACGAAACGCGCCCAAAGCGTCCGGAAACGTCTCGAGAAAGTCGACCGGATGGACGCGCCGGACGGTGACGAGCGCAGTGCCGTCCTCTCGTTCACGATCAAGCGCCAAAGCGGGAACGACGTGTTGAGCGGCAGTGACCTCGCCATCGGATATGAGGAACCGATCGCTCAAAACCTCCGCTTCCAACTGCAGCGTGGCGAATCGGTCGCCCTCGTCGGCCCGAACGGGGTCGGCAAGTCGACGCTCTTGAAAGTGTTGACGAAACAACAGCCGGCACTCACCGGTGACATCCGTTACGGCACCGGCGTCGAGATCGGCTATTACGACCAGGAGCAACAGAACTTGTCCGATAAAAACCGCGTCATCGACGAGATTTGGAACGACTGGCCGCTCATGCGCGAGCAAGACGTGCGCAGCCTGCTCGGTCAGTTCCTCTTCAGCGGCGACGACGTCATGAAACGCGTCCACGAGCTGTCAGGCGGCGAACGGGCCCGGTTGACGCTCGCGAAATTAAAGCTCGAACAGCCGAACTTGCTCATCTTGGATGAGCCGACGAACCACTTGGACCTCGACTCGAAGATGATCCTCGAGAACGCACTCCTCGACTATCCCGGCACGATTCTCTTCGTCTCGCACGACCGGTACTTCATCGACCGGCTCGCCACGCGCGTCTTAGAGATCACACCGACCGGCATCGACGAGTATCTCGGCGACTACTCGTATTACGTCGAGAAGAAAGAAGAACTCGAGGAGCTCGCCCGCCTCGCCCTCGCCGAGACGAAACAAGTCGTCGTCAAAAAACAGCGGGCCGATAAAGAACAACAACGTGAAGAACGTAGGATGAAGCAACGGATCGAAGAGATCGAGCTCACAATCGAACAGCACGAGGCGCGCCTCGAAGAGATTGAACAGCTTCTTTGCGAACCGGACGTCTTCAACGACTTCGCCCGGGCTCAAGAACTGTCGACCGAGTCCGATGCGACGAAAGAATCGATCACGGCACTGTATGCGGAATGGGAGGAGCTCCATTCATGATGCGGTCCCGTGCGCTGCGGATCGACTGGCTTCACGCGTTTTTGACCGGTCTTGCCTTCATCGTGCCGACCGGGACCGAATACGTGTCCGAGCTCATCCGCGGAGAGTCTACCGTCGTGCCGACGATCTTGTTTTACTTCCTTCCGGTCGTCATCGGCTTCATCGTCCAAACGTGGAGCGGCATCTTCATCAGTCTCCTGAGTGGATTGCTCATGAGCACGCTCTTCATCCGCCTCGTCGTCTGGCCGGTCGATGTGACCGTGCATAGTTTTTATGCGCCCGGGTCGGTCTGGTTCCACTTTTACCAAACGACCCTGTTCATGTGGGTGCTCGCTTTTCTCGTCTTCGCGGTCAGCCGCCTCAACACGTGGCATCGTGAGAAGTATCGTCGCCCTAAATCCTCAGACACCATGTCCTCATGAAATCGGACGTGGTGTTTTTTTATTCAACCATTGACAATGAGAATCATTTTCATTTAAGGTTGTCTTGAGGTGATAATCATGACGATTTTGATTGCATACGTGAGCATGTCCGGTAACACAGAAGACATCGCCCACTTGTTACAACATACATTGACCACGGCAGGATATACGGTAGTGGTGTCGGACGATTTAGAGTCACTTCCCGTCGATTCGCTATTGGAATACGATGGCGTCCTATTCGGCGCCTACACATGGGGTGACGGTGATGTACCGTACGAGGCGGAAGGTTTTGTAGACGATTTATATGACGCGGACTTAGACGCACTACCTTGTGCGGCGTTTGGTTCTGGTGATACCGATTACCCGAAATATTGTGCTGCCGTCGACACGATTGAAGACGCACTTCGATCCGCGAGCGGGATGATCGCCGCTCCCTCTTTGAAGATTGAGTTTGACCCGAACACCGAAGCGAAACTTGAGGCGTGTGTCTCGTTCGCAACCACATTTATGGAACGACTCGAAAAACACAAAAAAGTTCAGCCCCTCGGCTGAACTTTTTTGTTAGAAATAACGCAACGGTTGGAACCCGCGCGTATGGAAATCGAGTTTCGTGCCGTCTTCCGTGATGAAGAAGACATATTCGTTCGTATCGACGTCACGGACGAACACTTTGTAAAACGTCATCGTCTCTTCACGGTTCGTCACATAACGTGCCTCGTGGGTCGAGATGACTTGGGCGAACAACTGTTGTTCATCGAACTCGGTGACGAGCGTGTCAAACATGGCCGCCTCTTCCTCGGTCGCTTCACGTCCCGGGAAAATCTCATAGTACGCATCGCTCGCTTTCGGCTGAACGCCTAAATTGCGATCGACGACGATGACGCTTTCGATGTCTTGGTCATCCATGTTCTTGTAGCCGTACAACGCCTCGACGAGTGTGTTCTCCCCTGTGACCCGGCTGATACCTTCGAGCGACTCGGCGCCTGTGAGCGAGCGCACGCGTGTCGCTTCCGGTACGATCTCTTCTTGATAAGCGATATTATAGGCGCGGATGATCTCTCGTACTTGCAAGAACGTCGCGACGACGAGCAGTACGACGAGCCCTCCAATGATGATGCGTTTCGTCATGTCTCTATTTCCCCCTAGACTGTCATGCTCTCTTCTAAGGATAACCCAGGAACCGCATTCATCGCTAGTGTATCGCGCTTTCCGCGCACATACGCGTGATGCGCCGCCACACCGATCATGCCGGCGTTGTCCCCGCAAAGCTCGAGCGGTGGGATGACGAGGCGGATGCCTTCTTGATCGGTCGCTGCTTGTAGCGCGGCCCGAAGCCCACGGTTCGCCGCGACCCCACCGGCGACGAGGAGCTGGTTCGCGCCTTTCTCTTTCACGGCACGAATCGCTTTCTCGACGAGCACCTCGACGACGCTCGCTTGGAAGCTCGCTGCCAAGTTTTCGGGGATCACCGTCTCGCCCCGTTGCTCAGCGTTATGGACGGCGTTGATGACCGACGACTTGAGACCGCTGAAACTGAAATCGAAACTGCCCGGTTCGAGCCGGACGCGCGGAAACTTGTACGTGTCTTCCCCGGCGGCTGCCAACCGGTCGATGGCCGGACCACCCGGATAAGGCAAACTGAGCGTCCGGGCGACTTTGTCGTACGCCTCACCGGCCGCGTCGTCGCGCGTCTCACCGATGACTTCGAACACGCCGTGCTCCGGCATATAGACGAGCTCCGTGTGACCGCCCGATACGACGAGACAGACGAGCGGGAAGTCCATCTCTTCGACGAGTTCATTCGCGTAAATGTGACCCGCGATATGATGAACGCCGATGAGCGGCTTACTGTGGGCAAAGGCGAGCGCTTTTGCGGCGCTGATGCCGACGAGGAGCGCACCGACGAGTCCCGGTCCTTGCGTGACCGCTACGGCGTCAACGTCTTGCATCGTCACGCCCGCTTCACTGAGCGCGTCATCGATGACATATGTGATCCGTTCGACGTGATGGCGCGAGGCGACCTCGGGCACGACCCCGCCGAACCGTTTATGGCTTTCAATCTGCGACGAGACGACGTTTGACAGGAGCGTCTTGCCGTCACGCACGAGGGCGACGGACGTCTCGTCACAACTCGACTCGATCGCAAGGATGAGTGATGTGTTCATTCGGTTTCACTTCCTAACTTCGCCCAATAAATAAAGGCGTCTTCGTTATTGTCTTGATAGTAACGTTTCCGTCGCCCGGCACACTCAAAGCCGAACTGCTCATACAGTTTCTGGGCCCCGATGTTCGAGACACGTACTTCGAGTGTGAGGGCGTCCAGTGACTTGCTACGGGCAAAGGCGACGAGCTCGGTGAGCAACCGATTCCCGATACCCTGCCCCCGATATTCAGGTAAGACGGCGATATTCGTGATGTGTCCTTCATCGACGATTTGCCACACACCGACGAAACCGATGACGCGACGCTCGTGCACGGCAACGAAATAAATCGCTTGTTCGTTTCGGAGCATCTCGTTCATGAACGCATCTTTCGTCCACGGAATGGCGAACGAGGCCTCCTCGACGGCAGTCACTTCTTCGACATCAAGCCATGTCATCCGACGAATTTTGATGTCAGCCATTGTTTTGTCCCTCGAGCCACTTCGCCTCCGCCTCAGCAAGACGAAGGTACTCCGGCTCAAACGCATGCACGTCACGCGTCTCTTCACCTAATGCGACGAGATCGCTCGCGCGTCCATACCGATGGGCAGCTGGAGCTTCTATATATGAATAGTTCGATAAGACGTCTCGGAACGGTTCAACGTCACCGACGACGACAAATTCCCCCTCAATATGTGTGTCCAGCCATGCCTCCACTGACGCATGGGCGTCCGAAGTGAGCGGCTCGTTTTGTTGATAATGTCCGATATAGGCGTTCCCACGTCGGGCATCGATGAGCGACACGACGGGAAGATCGGTGTTCGGGGCTGCCGCCATGAGACGGAGTGCCGAGACGCCGATGAGCGGGATTTGAAGCGTATAAGCGAGCGTCTTTGCTGTCGTCACCCCGATGCGGATGCCCGTGTATGAGCCAGGTCCGGTCGTCACGACGATGCGCTCGAGCTCTGTCGGCGTCCATTTGACGGCAACCATGAGCTGCTCAATCATCGGCATGAGCGTGACGGCATGATTCTTCGATACCATGACCGTCGTCTCGGCTTGAATCGTTCCTTGCTCGCTAAGCGCGACAGACAGACGTGTCGTCGATGTATCGATCATCAACTGCTTCATGCGAGCACCTCCTTGACGAGCGTCTCATACGCCTCTCCGATTGGGGCGAACGTCAGTTGACGCTCCTCGTCCCCGATTCGCTCGATCGTGATGGCGAGCCGTTCTACCGGAAGCGAAGATTCGATCAAATCCGACCATTCGACGATGGCGACGCCATCGCCGTCGATGTATTCCTCAAGCCCGATATCGTCCCCTGTGTCCTCGAGACGATACACGTCCATATGATAAAGCGGCAAGCGTCCTTGATATTGTTTCATGATCGTGAACGTCGGGCTGTTGACGTTGCGTTTCACGCCGAGTCCTTTGCCGAACCCTTGCGTGAACGTCGTTTTACCGGCGCCGAGGTCTCCGTTCAATGTTATGACCGTCCCAGCTTTGACAAGCGTGGCGAGCTTTTCCGCCACCGCCTGCGTCTCTGCCGCGGAATGGGTAATCAATGTATACATGAATGTTTCTCCTTTAGTAGTTGTCGCGATACGTCCTCATTGTACACTCCATTTTACGCAAAAAAAAACACGAAACGTTATCGTTTCGCTATCTCATTTAAAAATTGGTTGCGGGGGCTGGATTTGAACCAACGACCTTCGGGTTATGAGCCCGACGAGCTACCAGACTGCTCCACCCCGCGACGACATATGAAATTAAATAAAAATTGGTTGCGGGGGCTGGATTTGAACCAACGACCTTTGGGTTATGAGCCCAACGAGCTACCAGACTGCTCCACCCCGCGATAATATGAATTCTTTCGACATCCTCTATAATAAGCGAAGTAGTTATAATATGCAACCTTTTTCTCTATGTTTTTTGTGATTTGGATTCGGGAACAATTAAAGGAGTGTAATCCAACAGAGAAAAGGAGCGCGACCGACATGTCGAAATGGGGAAACCGGTTTAAAAAATGGTTCTTTTCTGAGCTAGATGCGTCCGTCTATTTCCATACTGTTCCGTTCGTCCCAAGACAGACCGTTCACGGAACACTTCGCGTAATGAATCCGACCTCAAAAGTGATCCGGCTACATGAATTGACGCTCAACTTCCTCACGACGTTCAAAGATATCACGCTCGAGGGGAACGAGTTCAACCGTGAGGCTGACCTTCAAGAAGTACCGATCGCTTTGTCAGCCATACTTGAACCAGGGGCGGAAGAACATATCCCGTTCACGTTCGACTTGACGATGTATGCCCCTTCGACTGCCGGTGCCCCTTACAGTGTCGAAGCGACCGTGTGGGACAAGGACGGCAAACGGATTTGGTTCGACGTGATCGAGAACGTCGAAGTCGAGCCGTTACCTGAGCTTAAACGGTTACTCGAAGCGACCGAGCATGCCGGTCTCGAGCTCATGTTCGTCCGCAACGTCATCGATCCGCTCGGCGAAGAGCGGCCGTATCCGTTCGTCGAAAAGTACGGTTTCAAACCTGTCAGCGACTGGGCCGATGAGTTCGAGGTCGTGAAATCGTTTTGGCGTATCGACGAGGACGGGGTCGACGTCTATTACTGGCTCGATAATATCGAGAAACAACGGACGCTCGATTCGATCGCCAACGATGTCGTCTTGCGTCATCGCTCACTCACGTGGGATCAACTCGAGCGCGAGCAAGACCGACTCGGGCTCGGGATTCAAGAGACGTTACGCAGCCACCGCTCTTCATGAGCGGTGGTTTTCAATTTCCCATTCGTCCCCACTCGTGTTCACGATCATCTGGAACTTCTCTCGGTGTGGATGCATGAACTGCTCATATTGAAGTCGGCGCTCTTCATGAGACGCTTTCAAATAGTCGAGAGCCATTCCACGCTCTTGAATGTCTCGTACCGACCGTCGTAAAAACTCGGTCTCGCTGTCGCTATATAAGTAAATGGAAACGTCCCTTGCATCCGGTTCGAGGAAAGCCACGCTCATCCCTTCGATGATGGTGACTGGTTTCTCTGGGGCGATCCACGTTCGCTCGAGATAAGGCACATCAATCGTATAAAAGCCGATTCCTTCACGAATCATGCGGACATCGCGTTCGAGCGACAGCAAATGGTGCGCCGCTGGGTGACAAGCCGTCATCTTATAACGATGCGCTACCCCATCGACCGAGTAATCGAGGATTGCGCTTTTCCGTAACGTCGAGTCGGCGATATATGGATCAGTATTCAAATAATTCACTTCTTCGAGGCGTTCCATCAATGCGTGTGCAAGCGTCGTCTTTCCCGCGCCGCCATGTCCAGTAATCAAAATGATGCACTTCTCCCTCTGCCGTATGCTCGAGACGATCTGTTCAATCCATTCGTTCATAGGCTCCTCCTTTTGATACACTTGTATATATAGAAAGGAAGTGTATCAATCTGATGTCGACTTGTCCATTTTGTCATCCACATGATGATCCCGCGCAATCCATCGTCGCCGAGAACGAGACGTGCTACTTTTTGATGCATGAACGTGAACAAGATGTCCTCGTCGGCTCTGGTGTGATTGTACCGAAACAGCACCGGACGACGACGTTTGACTTAACGCCGGACGAATGGCGAGATACATATGAGTTATTGCACGAAGCGAAACGGTTGCTAGATGCAACACATCGCCCAGATGGATACACACTCGGCTGGAACGTTGGGGAAGCCTCTAATCAGACCGTGCCACACGCTCATTTTCATGTCATCCCTCGTTATGAGGCAGGGCCGCACGCCGGGAAAGGGTTGCGCCATTGGTTGAAGCGACCTGAATAAGCGAAGCAGCTCATCGCGTGACGATGAGCTGCTTTCGTTTGTCTTCCGTCTGCTCACGCTGTCGTTCTAAGCGTTCGACTTGTCGTGTCATGCTCTCGATAAGTTTGGCGATCTCACGATCGAGGCCGTTCACTTTGTCGAGCGAGTCGTTGATTCGTCCATGCATCGTCCATTCGGAGAAGATGTCATCGAGGAAGTAATCCGCGAACTGAATGAGCGATCCCCGCTCGATGTGTAAGCCACTGACGACTTCTTTTACGTCAGCGAGTTCTCGTGAGAAACGTTCGAGTGCGGATTGAAGTTCATGCATCGTCCGTTCGGAGGCGTCGATGGCGTCATGTTTCATCGCCGTCGCAATCAAACCACCTCCGAAGAACGTGTCATATGTCGACCACCCTTTCGCACTATCAAGATGCTTGAGCGTCTTCGAGATTGCGGCACGGGCCGACCGTCCTGCGACGATGGCTTCATTGTATTCCACCAACGCCTCACTTATTTTCGCCTGGTCATTCGTGAGACGATACAACGTTTCTATGACGTCAGGATCTTGTTTTAGGCGAGCCTCTTTCGCTTCCAAAAACCTTTCCCATTCCGTATCGATGTTTGCATAAGCCTCAAACGTCTCACGAAGATCGCGACGCTCAAGCTCTAACTCATCGATCATCTTCTCGTGTTCCCGTAACTTCAATTCGGCTCGGGCCGCCTCTTCCAATTCGATCGTCTTTTGTTCATTGAACGTCCCGCGAAACTTACGCCACGCATTGACGAGCGAGAACACCTCTAAATCATATACGTCACGCTGCTCTTTCGTGAACGAGTTGAGCAGTTGCTTTCTTACCGTTTCATGTTCCGCAATCTGTTTATCGAGTCTTTTAAGCTTGCGGGCAAGTCGATCTCGTTCGGAGAGACGTTGTTGTAAGTCGAGTTGTAATTGATGCACATTACTCATAACGCTTCACTCCTCCACTTTCTTTTTGATATTGCTCTAACAAAGCTTTAACGTCCATTCCATTAATGGTCAGGCCATCAATTGATGAATTCTCAATTTGTACCCCGTCAAGACGACAGTTAGTAAAAATCGTGTTCATTAGGTCTGTATGGGAAAACGTCGTCGTCCGTCCCGTTTCGTACATGGTGACGAAACGATATTCTGAGCCGGATAGATTCAAATCATCGAACTGGGTTTCTCTGAAATTTATGTTGCGGAACTGACTATTCATAAAATTGCAGTTGCTCGCCCGAAGTTTTGAGACGTTACTATTCGTGATCGCAATTTGGCTCGCATCCATTCCATAAGCTTGAGCACCTTTTACAGAACACTCCTCATAGCGCAATATACTATCATCACTTTTTTGCTTCACTCGTTTGACGAAGCAAACTTCTTCGGCTGACTCAAAAATAGATTGATAACCAACCGCTCGATAAAATGCGACATTGTTAACTTGAGCTGTCGATGTCTCTAATTCCCAAATCCGCACAGTCGGGTGAAACACCTCGATTAGCTTTAGAGCACGCTTCCCTATCCCTTGGCCCTGTTTCTCTGGATGGATAAAGATTCGGTCAATCCGACCGTACTCTTCTCCTGTCAACGTAATGACGGCTCCCCCAACTACTTGTCCTTCAAGCTCGATGACATAACATGTCAATTGTTCAATTAAATACAGGCTCATCGCCTCGTTATCATATCCGGGTGGTTCAACATTCAAGTCTCGGTACTGCAATTGGAGACGGTCTGCCTCTTGTTTAAAACTTGCTCGCGAAACCTCAGTAAAGGTTGTCTTGTCCGAGGCTCTAGCTTCACGGATGTGCATGATAATTCCCCCTCAGTCTTTCATACGCAATAAAAGATTCAAAGGTTTCGAGAAAGACAAAAGAGGACGACTGAGCGTTTGCTCAATCGTCCTCTAGGTTGGCCTAGCAACGTCCTATCCTCACAGGGGGAGACCCCCAACTACTTTCGGCGCTGAAGTACTTAACTTCCGTGTTCGGCATGGGAACGGGTGTGACCACTTCGCTATCGCCACTAGACAATTATTATATTAGCATATAATCTACGAATTGACAACCATTTTGAACAGAATTCATAAGAAAAACGACCGAGCGTTATGCTCGATCGTCTCATGTTGCCTGGCAACGTCCTATCCTCACAGGGGGAGACCCCCAACTACTTTCGGCGCTGAAGCGCTTAACTTCCGTGTTCGGCATGGGAACGGGTGTGGCCGCTTCGCTATCGCCACCAGACAAAGAAAATATCAACATCGTCCTTCGGACGTGTCAATCACCTTCAGGGTTTGTTCCCTGAAAACTGAAGTTCATCAATTGTCAAACCATAGACTAGATCAAAGCCTCGACCGATTAGTATCATTCAGCTCCACGTGTCACCACGCTTCCACCCATGACCTATCTACCTCATCGTCTCTGAGGGGTCTTTCTTGATTGCTCAAAGGGAAATCTCATCTCGGAGGGGGCTTCATGCTTAGATGCTTTCAGCACTTATCCCGTCCGCACGTAGCTACCCAGCGATGCTCCTGGCGGAACAACTGGTACACCAGCGGTGCGTCCATCCCGGTCCTCTCGTACTAAGGACAGCTCTCCTCAAATTTCCTGCGCCCACGACGGATAGGGACCGAACTGTCTCACGACGTTCTGAACCCAGCTCGCGTACCGCTTTAATGGGCGAACAGCCCAACCCTTGGGACCTACTCCAGCCCCAGGATGCGATGAGCCGACATCGAGGTGCCAAACCTCCCCGTCGATGTGGACTCTTGGGGGAGATCAGCCTGTTATCCCCAGGGTAGCTTTTATCCGTTGAGCGATGGCCCTTCCATGCGGAACCACCGGATCACTAAGCCCGACTTTCGTCCCTGCTCGACTTGTAGGTCTCGCAGTCAAGCTCCCTTCTGCCTTTGCACTCTTCGAATGATTTCCAACCATTCTGAGGGAACCTTTGGGCGCCTCCGTTACTGTTTAGGAGGCGACCGCCCCAGTCAAACTACCCACCTGACACGGTCCTCCAGCCGGATCACGGCTGCGAGTTAGAGACTCTATACGCAAAGGGTGGTATCCCAAGGGTGTCTCCACCGAAGCTGGCGCTCCGGCTTCACAAACTCCCACCTATCCTGTACATCGCGTACAAAGCCTCAATATCAGGCTGTAGTAAAGCTCCATGGGGTCTTTCCGTCCTGTCGCGGGTAACCTGCATCTTCACAGGTACTATGATTTCACCGGGTCTCTCGTTGAGACAGTGCCCAAATCGTTACGCCTTTCGTGCGGGTCGGAACTTACCCGACAAGGAATTTCGCTACCTTAGGACCGTTATAGTTACGGCCGCCGTTTACTGGGGCTTCGGTTCAGTGCTTCTCTTGCGATGACACATCCCCTTAACCTTCCAGCACCGGGCAGGCGTCAGCCCCTATACTTCATCTTGCGATTTAGCAGAGACCTGTGTTTTTGCTAAACAGTCGTTTGGGCCTATTCACTGCGGCTTATGTTGCCATAAGCGTCCCTTCTCCCGAAGTTACGGGACCATTTTGCCGAGTTCCTTAACGAGAGTTATCCCGCGCGTCTTAGAATTCTCATCTCGCCTACCTGTGTCGGTTTACGGTACTGGCGCCGACCTCCTTACTAGAGGCTTTTCTTGGCAGCGTGAAATCCGGTACTTCGCCCTACGGGCTCCACGTCACAGCTCAACCTTGTGTGCCGGGCGGATTTGCCAACCCGACGGCCTCGCTGCTTGTCCGTGCACTTCCAGTCGCACGGTTACCTTATCCTTCTGCGTCCCCCCATCGTTCAAACGGTGGTACGGCGGTACAGGAATATCAACCTGTTGTCCATCGCCTACGCCTTTCGGCCTCGGCTTAGGTCCAGACTAACCCTGAGCGGACGAGCCTTCCTCAGGAAACCTTGGGCTTTCGACGGAGGGGATTCTCACCCCTCTTTTCGCTACTCACACCGGCATTCTCACTTCCAAGCGCTCCACGGCTCCTCACGATACCGCTTCACTGCTGCTTGGAACGCTCTCCTACCATCCCTTACGGGATCCATAGCTTCGGTGGTATGTTTAGCCCCGTTACATTTTCGGCGCGGCGTCACTCGACTAGTGAGCTATTACGCACTCTTTGAATGGTGGCTGCTTCTAAGCCAACATCCTAGTTGTCTGTGCAACGCCACATCCTTTTCCACTTAACATACACTTGGGGACCTTAGCTGATGGTCTGGGCTGTTTCCCTCTCGACTACGGATCTTATCACTCGCAGTCTGACTCCCGAGTACAAGTCACTGGCATTCGGAGTTTGACTGAATTCGGTAACCCTGTGGGGGCCCCTAGTCCAATCAGTGCTCTACCTCCAGAACTCTTCACCTCGAGGCTAGCCCTAAAGCTATTTCGGAGAGAACCAGCTATCTCCAGGTTCGATTGGCATTTCACCGCTACCCACACCTCATCCCCGCACTTTTCAACGTGCGTGGGTTCGGACCTCCAGTCAGTGTTACCTGACCTTCATCCTGGACATGGGTAGATCACCTGGTTTCGGGTCTACGACGACGGACTGATGCGCCCTATTCAGACTCGCTTTCGCTGCGGCTCCGCCTTT
>NZ_JNIQ01000001.1:487500-507500 GCF_000702585.1 Exiguobacterium aurantiacum DSM 6208
ACAGACAACTAGGATGTTGGCTTAGAAGCAGCCACCATTCAAAGAGTGCGTAATAGCTCACTAGTCGAGTGACGCCGCGCCGAAAATGTAACGGGGCTAAACATACCACCGAAGCTATGGATCCCGTAAGGGATGGTAGGAGAGCGTTCCAAGCAGCAGTGAAGCGGTATCGTGAGGAGCCGTGGAGCGCTTGGAAGTGAGAATGCCGGTGTGAGTAGCGAAAAGAGGGGTGAGAATCCCCTCCGTCGAAAGCCCAAGGTTTCCTGAGGAAGGCTCGTCCGCTCAGGGTTAGTCTGGACCTAAGCCGAGGCCGAAAGGCGTAGGCGATGGACAACAGGTTGATATTCCTGTACCGCCGTACCACCGTTTGAACGATGGGGGGACGCAGAAGGATAAGGTAACCGTGCGACTGGAAGTGCACGGACAAGCAGCGAGGCCGTCGGGTTGGCAAATCCGCCCGGCATACAAGGTTGAGCTGTGACGTGGAGCCCGTAGGGCGAAGTACCGGATTTCACGCTGCCAAGAAAAGCCTCTAGTAAGGAGGTCGGCGCCAGTACCGTAAACCGACACAGGTAGGCGAGATGAGAATTCTAAGACGCGCGGGATAACTCTCGTTAAGGAACTCGGCAAAATGGTCCCGTAACTTCGGGAGAAGGGACGCTTATGGCAACATAAGCCGCAGTGAATAGGCCCAAACGACTGTTTAGCAAAAACACAGGTCTCTGCTAAATCGCAAGATGAAGTATAGGGGCTGACGCCTGCCCGGTGCTGGAAGGTTAAGGGGATGTGTCATCGCAAGAGAAGCACTGAACCGAAGCCCCAGTAAACGGCGGCCGTAACTATAACGGTCCTAAGGTAGCGAAATTCCTTGTCGGGTAAGTTCCGACCCGCACGAAAGGCGTAACGATTTGGGCACTGTCTCAACGAGAGACCCGGTGAAATCATAGTACCTGTGAAGATGCAGGTTACCCGCGACAGGACGGAAAGACCCCATGGAGCTTTACTACAGCCTGATATTGAGGCTTTGTACGCGATGTACAGGATAGGTGGGAGTTTGTGAAGCCGGAGCGCCAGCTTCGGTGGAGACACCCTTGGGATACCACCCTTTGCGTATAGAGTCTCTAACTCGCAGCCGTGATCCGGCTGGAGGACCGTGTCAGGTGGGTAGTTTGACTGGGGCGGTCGCCTCCTAAACAGTAACGGAGGCGCCCAAAGGTTCCCTCAGAATGGTTGGAAATCATTCGAAGAGTGCAAAGGCAGAAGGGAGCTTGACTGCGAGACCTACAAGTCGAGCAGGGACGAAAGTCGGGCTTAGTGATCCGGTGGTTCCGCATGGAAGGGCCATCGCTCAACGGATAAAAGCTACCCTGGGGATAACAGGCTGATCTCCCCCAAGAGTCCACATCGACGGGGAGGTTTGGCACCTCGATGTCGGCTCATCGCATCCTGGGGCTGGAGTAGGTCCCAAGGGTTGGGCTGTTCGCCCATTAAAGCGGTACGCGAGCTGGGTTCAGAACGTCGTGAGACAGTTCGGTCCCTATCCGTCGTGGGCGCAGGAAATTTGAGGAGAGCTGTCCTTAGTACGAGAGGACCGGGATGGACGCACCGCTGGTGTACCAGTTGTTCCGCCAGGAGCATCGCTGGGTAGCTACGTGCGGACGGGATAAGTGCTGAAAGCATCTAAGCATGAAGCCCCCTCCGAGATGAGATTTCCCTTTGAGCAATCAAGAAAGACCCCTCAGAGACGATGAGGTAGATAGGTCATGGGTGGAAGCGTGGTGACACGTGGAGCTGAATGATACTAATCGGTCGAGGCTTTGATCTAGTCTATGGTTTGACAATTGATGAACTTCAGTTTTCAGGGAACAAACCCTGAAGGTGATTGACACGTCCGAAGGACGATGTTGATATTTTCTTTGTCTGGTGGCGATAGCGAAGCGGCCACACCCGTTCCCATGCCGAACACGGAAGTTAAGCGCTTCAGCGCCGAAAGTAGTTGGGGGTCTCCCCCTGTGAGGATAGGACGTTGCCAGGCAACATGAGACGATCGAGCATAACGCTCGGTCGTTTTTTTTGTATATGCTTATACATATATTAAACAATTGTTTTGATATTCCATCAGTTTACGAACATTAAGCACCTGATTTAAACGGAATGAACACAATTCTGAACTTTCTGAACATCCTCAATTGAATTGCACTTTCGAGCCATACCTGTTACCATTACAGAAATATTTCGAAACAAAGATTCGGGTCCGATAAGGAAAGGGGCAATCGATTTTTATGTGGGAAAACAAGTTTGCAAAAGAAGGATTAACATTTGATGATGTACTACTCGTGCCAAGATTCTCTAACGTCTTACCGCGGGATGTAAGCTTAAGCACAAAGCTTTGTGAGGGACTTGAACTGAACATTCCCGTCATCAGTGCAGGCATGGACACAGTAACCGAAGCTCCGATGGCCATCGCGATGGCCCGTCAAGGTGGACTAGGAGTCATCCATAAAAACATGTCCATGGAAATGCAAGCCGAGCACGTCGATCGCGTCAAACGCTCAGAGAACGGTGTCATCACGAATCCTTTCTATTTAACGCCAGAACGTCAAGTGTATGATGCAGAATACTTGATGAGCAAATATCGAATTTCCGGAGTCCCGATCGTTAATTCTGAGAGCGAGCGCAAGTTAATTGGAATTTTGACGAACCGTGACCTCCGTTTCATCAAAGATTATTCAACGGTGATTGAAGACGTCATGACGACGGAAAATCTAGTGACGGCAAAAGTTGGAACATCGCTTGAAGAAGCAGAACGCATCCTTCATCAGCATCGAATTGAAAAATTACCGCTTGTCGACGATGCAGGGATTTTAAAAGGTTTGATCACGACGAAAGATATCGAAAAAGTTGAACAGTTCCCACATGCTGCAAAAGATAAGCAAGGTCGTCTTCTTGTCGCTGCAGCCGTAGGTGTCACAGGCGATGCGGCGTCACGTGCTCAAATCCTTGTCGATGCAGGCGTCGATGCTCTCGTCGTCGATACGGCCCATGGCCACTCGGCAGGTGTTATCGAGAAAGTGAAAGAACTTCGTGACCTCTTCCCGACATTGCCGATCATCGCCGGAAACGTCGCGACTGCGGAAGCGACTCGCGCGTTGATTGAAGCTGGTGCCTCGGTCATCAAAGTCGGAATCGGCCCAGGTTCGATTTGTACGACACGAGTTGTCGCAGGTGTCGGCGTCCCACAAATCACGGCTGTCTATGACTGTGTCACAGAAGCGCGTGAACATGGTGTGACCGTTATCGCAGACGGCGGTATCAAGTACTCAGGTGATATCGTCAAGGCGATTGCTGCCGGCGCGCACGCTGTCATGCTTGGTAGCCTCTTGGCAGGTGTGAAAGAAAGCCCAGGTGAGATGGAAATTTACCAAGGCCGTCAGTTCAAGACGTATCGTGGTATGGGATCTGAAGCGTCGATGAAGCGCGGTAGCCAAGACCGGTACTTCCAAGAAGCCGATAAGAAATTCGTCCCAGAAGGCATCGAAGGACGCGTCGCATACCGTGGTGAACTGGCTGATACGGTTTACCAACTCATTGGCGGACTCCGCTCTGGAATGGGCTATTGCGGTGCGGCAGACATTCGTGCACTCCGTGAAGATACGCAGTTCATCCGGATGACGGGGGCCGGCCTCCAAGAGAGCCACCCGCACGATGTTCATATCACAAAAGAAGCACCAAACTACTCAAGATAACAAAAAAATCCGTTGCTCAGATGCGAGCAACGGATTTTTTTCATTTCTTCACAAGGATGACGGTTCCGCCTTGGTCTTGTGCAGGTAATTGTACAGTTACTTTTCCATCCTGCTGAACGACGTATGAGCGTCCGCTATAGCGATCGACGAGCACGGTCTTGTGCTTGTGCTTCGTTTGGAACGTGGCTTTTTGAGCCGTCTCTTTCGTGTTCAAGCCGACGACGACAGATTGTTTTCCATATGTTCGTTCAAAGATGGAGTACCCTGTGTTCGATCCTCCGGCTACAACGGCACGTGTTCCTTTGCTAAACACTTTCGAGTAATCCGCGCGGATGTTGAGAAGTTTTTGATAATGCGTATGCATCGCTTTCCCTTCGCCCGTGACGCGTTTCCAGTCGAAGTCGTAACGGTTTTCGTTAAACTCGCCTTTGTCCATATCACCGGCATGTTTTCCAGATTGACCGACCTCTTCACCATAGTAGATGACAGGCTGGCCTTTTGCTGTCATTTGGAGCGAAGCGGCAACCATATGTTTTCCTTCGTCGCCGCCAGCACGGGAGACGAGGAAACCATCCTCATCATGACTAGAGAGAAATTGGCCGAGCGTCGCTTCATTCGACAGCTGCATGTTGCGATATTGAAGGGCGCTCTCGACCCCGTCGATATTCCCGTTCACGAAACTCTCCGCTTGATATTTGAAATCGAAATCGAGCAAGGAGTCCATCTGTCCACTGTGCAAATAGCCGCCTGTGTTGTTCACGCTCGCCCCGTAGTGCTCACCAATCATTTTGAAGTCCGGCTTGATGGCCGTCAACTCGTTTTTAAACGACTTCCACGTCGTCGAGTCGACGTGTTTGACCGTGTCGACCCGGAAGTAATCAATCGTGTTGCCTTTCTTCGTTTTCGAACGCTTGATCCAATCCGTTTGCCATTTGACGAGTTGGTCCCGGACGGCAGCTTCTTCTGTCTTGAAGTCCGGTAAGCCAGAAAGTGACATCTTCAAATCATCCCCGTCGACCGGATTTGAACGGATCATACCTTCAAATACTTGCCGCTCTTTATTCGTCGGGAAATTCGTCGCTCCAGTCGATACCGCGCCAGATTCCATCCCGTAGCCTGGATGATTCAAGACGACGTCGACCATAATTTTGATACCGCGTTCGTTCGCCGCGTCAATCAAACGGTGGAACGCCGCCATGTCTCCGAGGTGTTCGTCGAGCTTCTCGAAGTTTTTCGCCCAATAGCCATGGTATCCATATTGAGAACCATCTTTCCCATAACGGAGATCCCAGTCGATGTTATCCACAATCGGCGTGATCCAAATCGTGTTGATCCCTAGCTTGTCGAGATAGTCGAGCTTTTTCGTGATGCCGGCGAAATCACCACCATGATACGATTCAGGGTGGTCCAAATCATAATACTCGCCGTTCGGATTGTTGTTCGTCTTGTCACCGTCATAGAACCGGTCCGTCAACATGAAGTAGATCCGTGCCTCGTCCCAGTCGAATGCTTGTTTGTCTTTCATCGTGACCGGCCGGACGTTAACGGTCGTTGTTGTCGTATGCACGTTGCCGTATTGATCGATCGCTTGAATCGTCAGTGTCTTATTACCAGGTTTCACGGAATCTTTAACCGCGATCGTCTGTTTGTTGAGCGCCGGGTCGATCGCCAATTTCGCCGGTCCGCCGAGTGGACGGGCGTCGATATATAGCTCACGCAACGCCACCCCTTTTGGTAACGTCGGTTTCACATGAACGACAGCGTTTTCTCGCGAGCTGATTGCTTTTGGTGAGACGGACGACGTCAACTTGACGTTCGGACGTTTGTATTCGACGCGTGAAGCTTCGAAGTAAGGATCTTTGACCTCGGTCGTCACGCCGTCTTTCGTCACGAGGAACGTATAGTCGTGTGTCCCTTCCGGTAGCTTGATTGTATGACGGAACCATTCGTTCTTCACTTCGTATGTCATCGGATACGTCGTCCCGTTCACTTTCAAGGCGACACGATCGACTTGATCGAGTGTACCTGCTTCGTACAATTCTTTATCCCGATAGAAGAACGTGATCTCGCCGTTTTCAAAGACAGGACCTTGAATCGTCGGCACTTGATGGAACGCGCCTTTGCCGCTCTCGACGACGACTTTCGTGATACGGTCAGTACCGAGTTTGACGTATCGATCTTCCCCGTACCCGTCTTTGACGGCCCAATCCGTGCCTTTACGAATGACGAAACCGACGTTCGTCGCGTCTTTTCCGACCGGGATACGGAAGATGGCACCGTCTTCGGTCACTTTGTATGGATCGACTTGTCCGTCTTTCGCACCGGTGCTCCACGTCCACAAGTTCCAATCCGTATAATTCCCGTCGGCACGTACGTACGTCATTTCGATATAACGCTGTGTCTTCCACGGGTCTGCCACTTCCGTGATCGTCTTGAACGAAGTCGTGAGGGCAGGGAGCGTCGTGTTCGACAGCTTTCCTGTCACGGCGCCTGCCGGAATCGTCGCCTCATACGTCTCGGCGAGCAAAAGCTTTTCTGTCGGGGTGACCGTGACCGTCGCGCCACTCGTTTCGACACGGAACGGCACAGCCGAATCTCCATTCATTAATCGAACTTGAGCAGCATCGACTGTGACCGGTTCATTGAACGTCCATGTGATCGGGGCATCAAGCGCGGCATCCGTCGATCGATTCGCCGGGACGACCGTTGTTACTTCGAGCTGACTGACCGTCTCGACACCGCTGAGCGTATAAGCGGGGCTGTATATCGATTGAACGGATGGCGTTGCCGCCACGTTCCAACTGTCCGCGAGCTTGTTGGCCGGATTGCTCGGGATCGTATCGAACGCCCCGTGTTCGCTGGCGTTATTCCCACTGAGGACGGTCAAGACCCGGAGTTGGTCGTTATTCGTCAAACCGAGCAACGACAACGGGATCTTTCCTTCAAACCCTTTTGTGCGGTCGAGGGCGAACGAAGCGCCGTTCAAGTTATTCAAATTCGCGAGCGGAATCGACTTGCCCGATTCATAGACCGCGGCTTCTTTAATCGCTGTGTCGCCATCGACGCGAAGTAAAATATGATACTGTGGTTTTTTATCGGTCTGACTGAAGTTGAACGGGTAACCGAGCGGGTTCGTGTTCACGCCGGAGTCCTCGTCATTCACTTGAAGTGCGATGTTTATGTACTGCCCGTTGTCGCCCCAATTCGGAATGTTCTTTGCATCGACATAGAAATAAAGATGCTTGGCATCGTTTTGCATATAGAGGTCACCGAGGTCAAATCCTTGCCAGCCAGTAGTAGGGGACGTGGCGAGAGCCGGAACGTTTGCCCAATCGCTCTTTATTCCATCGATGGAAACGGCCGTAGGTTCAGCGAGTACGTTCACGGGAACGCCTGTTTGAATCAAGAGAACGGATGATAACAGAAGGGTCGACGTGCGGCGTGCAGTTTTATTCTTCATAGGACACCTCTTTCATGGATAAAATCATCTACAGGACAACAAAATAGGAAAATTGTGCAAACGGTTTCAAAAATAGTGTAGCTGATTATGGAAGCGCTAACAATATATTTTTGAAAAAGTATTAAAAAAACACCTTCGGGACACGAAGGTGTTTAGAGTGGGGAGTAAGGGGTCTTATTGGCGAGACGACCTTTCACAATTAGACGTTCGGTCGCATCGAACGTGCAGGTGACGAGGGTGATGGTCGCTTCTGTCGTGTCATCGAGAACATCGACCCGGGTCGGAGGCACGGTCTCAAGCGACGTGACGACGTATTCGTACGTGTCAGTCAAATCGGTCACATAAACGTGCATCCCGGTTTCAATCTCATGGAGCGGGCCAAAGAGAGACGTTGGACTCTGCGTGTAATGCCCGGCCAGTGCATAATTACCTTTACCCATCTGTTGTGTCGGTCGCATCGTCCCGGCTCCTACGGCTAAGTTGTCTGCATCGAGACCGTAAAGGATCGGTAATTCTAAATCGATGTCTGGCACGAGAATCAATCCGATGGCCGGTAAATCATGAAAACGATTGCGCACGGAAATTAAATCATCCCATGACAGCGGTGTGACAGTCGCGAAGTCGAACTCGCCTTCTTCGGGCTGCTGTAGTTGTTGCAACTGCAATCCTTCGGTGACCCGTTCACTGTTCGAGACGGCGACTTGGTCTTTCCACCACGAGTTGGATAACAGGAGAAGTCCGGAAAGTAGGAGGAGGATACCGATTCCATAACGTAAACGTCTCATGAACATGCCATCGACGGATTTAATCCGTTGATGTCCCTCCCTTCGTTATATTCCAACACGACATTAACCGTGCGACAGCAATCGGTAATACGGCTTCTGACAGAGCGGCGAATCCAAATAAAAATTGAGGGTTGCGATTTTGGGAACGGATGTAATAATCCTCCATTGCTTTAATCCGGATCCCCGCCGATTCAGCCATTCGTTGCAACGTTTCGGTCGAGTGAGGCGCATCGATTGAAAGGATGATATGCAGTCCGGCACTCGCCCCGGTAATGGAGACGGCCGGTTCGTATGGTTTAAACGCAGTTGCGACAATCTCAAGCTTGCGACGATACGTCTTGCGCATCCGGTTCAAGTGCTTTTCAAAATCCCCGTTCGCCATGAATTCAGCGAGCGTGTGCTGTTCAAACCGCGGGACGCTGCAAGTGAAATGTCGGTAACGCTCACGATAACGATTCAACAACTGAGGCGGTAACACCATATACCCGATTCGAAGCGATGGCATGAGTGATTTGGAGAAAGTACTCAAATAGATGACCCGTTCATTTTGATCCATGCTTTGCAGCGACGGAATCGGTTTTCCACTGTACCGAAACTCGCTGTCATAATCGTCCTCGATGATATAAGTTTGATGTTCGAGCGCCCAGTTGAGAAGACGTTGCCTTCGGCTGACGGAGAGAATCGTCCCGGTCGGAAACTGGTGGGCTGGTGTCACATACACCGCATCAATCCTTTCAGGTTCGAGACGGTCAACGAGCAGACCGCTCTCGTCGACAGGAATGGGGACGTAATGCCGATTTTGATGTTCGAACAGCTGTTTCGTGAGCGGATAGCCTGGATCTTCAATCCCAAACGTTTTGGCGTCTGGCAACAAGTCGAGCAGTTGTGGTAACAATTGTTCGGTCCCGGAGCCGACGATGATTTGTTCGGGAGAGCAGTGTACACCGCGAGAATGATATAAATACGTCGCGATTTCTTGACGCAACACGTGATCTCCTTGGACAGGGCCGAGTGCGAGCAAATCGCGGTTCTCTTCAGTGACAACTTGTTTTAGATGGCGTCGCCAACGCTCGAATGGGAACGCCGTCGTGTCGATTTGACTCGGATAAAGGTCAAACGTGTACGTTTTGTTTTGCGGGAGCGGTTTGATCGGATTATCGTTGCGGCGTACGTATAGTTCTTCTTGTGGCAATACATAGAACCCTTTACGCGGTACAGATTCGATATATCCTTCGGCGAGTAATTGGGCGTATGCCAGTTCGACGGTCGTTTGTGAGACGTCGATGAAGTCGCTCAGTTTACGTTTGGAGGGAAGTTTTGCCCCGGTCGTGAGTGTGTCATCGACAATCGCATGGCGGATGTGTAAATAAAGCTGTTCATATAGTGGGGTGCTCGATTCAGAATCGAGCGCGAGTGTAAGCATATCCATTTTAAATCCCTTCCGTGGTCACCCGAAGAAGAAGTAGAGGGCAAAGCCGATCACGAGGAGAAGACCGACCAATCCAGGCTTACCGTAATAGGTACGATTTTGTGAATCGTCACGTGGGTCCCATTGAGCCATATTCCATTCCTCCTTTTTCAGTCTTATGCATCCATTCGTGAATGGGGAGGTGAAGTCCTCTGTTTAAACTGACCACTTTAAAAATTGTTAAACTGACACTTTCAATATAGTCAAATCTCCCTATACTTACAAGTAGACTAGCTTATATGGAGGGGATTCATTTGGAAAAGAGACAAGTAGGTACAGATAAAGTAAAACGTGGGATGGCTGAAATGCAAAAGGGCGGCGTCATCATGGACGTCATCAACGCCGAACAGGCTAAAATTGCTGAGGCTGCCGGTGCGGTCGCAGTCATGGCGCTCGAGCGCGTTCCTTCAGATATTCGTAAAATGGGCGGTGTCGCTCGAATGGCTGACCCGACAATCATTGAAGATGTGATGGGAGCGGTATCCGTACCGGTTATGGCGAAGTGCCGCATCGGCCACATCGCTGAGGCGCGTGTCCTTGAATCGATGGGGGTCGATTTCATTGATGAGAGTGAAGTGTTGACGCCAGCGGATGAGGAGTTCCATTTGTACAAGCGTGATTACAAAGCGCCGTTCGTTTGTGGCGCTCGTGACCTCGGAGAGGCGTCACGCCGCATCGGTGAAGGTGCAGCTATGATCCGCACGAAAGGTGAGCCAGGGACGGGGAACATTGTCGAAGCGGTTCGCCATATGCGTACTGTTCAAGCACAAGTAAAACGCTTGCTCTCCATGAGCATCGATGAAGTGATGACCGAAGCCCGTGATCTCGGCGCGCCGTTTGAAGTGCTCATGCAAATCCGTGAGGCCGGACGCCTTCCAGTCGTCAACTTCGCGGCAGGTGGGATTGCCACGCCAGCAGATGCGGCGCTCATGATGCACCTCGGTGCGGACGGTGTCTTCGTCGGATCAGGCATTTTCAAGGCGGAGAACCCAGAGAAGTTCGCCCGTGCCATCGTCGAGGCGACGACATACCATGACGACTACGAGCGTATCGCTCATTTGTCAAAAGGTCTTGGTGAAGCGATGAAAGGCCTTGACGTGCGAACACTCAAAGAAGAAGAACTCATGGCACCACGAGGCTGGTAAGATGACTACGATTGGCGTGCTAGGTATGCAAGGAGCGATTCGCGAGCACGTGCGCATGCTCGAGGCGCTCGGGGCGGATACGCTCGTCGTCCGGTCGATTGATGACTTGGCTCATATTGACGGTCTCGTCTTACCGGGTGGAGAGAGTACGGCCATGCGCCGTCTGCTCGATCGCTACGGTCTACTCGAACCGTTGCGGACGAACACAGAATTGCCGATGTTCGGGACGTGTGCTGGCTTGATTTTGCTGGCGACAGAAGTCGAAGGCTACGATGCCCACCTTCGGAAAATCCCGATGACGGTGAAACGGAACGCGTTCGGACGTCAAGTCGACAGTTTTGAAGTCGAGCTTCCGGTGAAAGGGATCGAAGCGCCGGTCGAGGCGGTCTTCATTCGCGCCCCGCAAGTCGCAGCGGTCGAACCGATTGTCGAAGTGCTCGCCGAAGTGGAGGAAGCGATTGTCGCCGTACGCTATGACAAGTACGTCGCCTGTTCCTTCCACCCTGAACTTACAGAGGATTTGTCGATGCATCGTTACTTCCTTGATCTCGTGGAAGCGAAGAAGCATCAACTCACTTGATTGAAAGGTTCCCGGTTATAAATCGGGAGCCTTTTTCGCGCTTTTTTTTGCTACACTGTAACGAGACACGTATAGAAAGGGGCAAGACCGTGAAAGTGAGATGGATGATATGGTTGCTCATCGGAGCAATCGTTATGAATATAGCTTCTCCAGGGGTGGCAAAGGCTGCACCAGACATAGATGCGAGCGGTGCGATGCTCGTCGATTTGACGACAGGTCAAATTCTATTCTCCCAAGAGGAAGATGCGATGCTTCCGCCAGCATCGATTACAAAACTCATGACGGCTTTCCTCGTGCGTGAGGCGATTGAACAAGGTGAACTCAGTTGGAATGAGGAAGTGACGCCGAGCGCGGAAGCTCTCGCTTTAACAAAGAAACCAGGTCTGGCGCGAATCCCTCTCGTCAACAAACCGTACACCGTCAAGGAACTATATGATGTGGCACTGATTCGCTCAGCGAACGAGGCCGCCGTGACACTCGGGGAAGCGGTAGCGGGATCGGAAGAGTCGTTCGTCGCCTTGATGAATGAACGGGCAACGGCGCTTGGGATGACACAGACGACGTTTGCCAACGCGTCCGGACTTGATTCTGTCTCTGCCGGACGACCGGGTGAGAACTTGACGTCCGCGAGTGATTTAATGAAATTGGCGCTCGCCTATTTAACGAAGTACCCGGACGTGCTTGACGTGACGAAACAGGCTTACGTTGACATTGACGGTGTGCGTTTCGAAGCGACAAACCGCATGCTTACCGGTCGCGATTTAGCTTATCCGGGTATGCTCGGCTTTAAGACAGGAACGACAGATGATGCGGGGTACTGCTTTATCGGTGTCTCGACAAGAGATGGCCGGACGGTCTTATCTGTCGTCCTAGGGGCAAAAACGGATGACGGTCGATATACGGCCACGAAAGCGTTGCATGAATACGCTTATGGTGACTTTGTGATGACGCCGATTTTACGTACCGGTGAGCTCGTAGCGGAACAAGCTTTTGTGGCCGGGGGCGAAGTTGAACACGTATCGGTCCGAACGACGTCTGCTTTCGAAGTGCTCGTCGAAAAAGGACAACCGGTTCCGACGCTCGTCTATGATCTTCCGGATACGACTGCCCCGGTATCGGTCGACCAACAAATCGGTACCGTGACCGTCGAATTGTCCGATCATGTCCGGTATTTGGACGGTGAGCAACCTCCGAAAGGAATGCTCGTGACGGCAGAGGCGGTCGAGGAAGCGTCGTTTCTAACACGGATGACTCGTGCTTTTTCAGATTTTTTAGATGAGATTCGACTTGTGCTTGGAAAACTGAGTCTTGTCGATAGACTCGAGTTGTTGTAAAGTAAAATTAATTCAACGACAGATGCAATGATGGGGAAAAGTACGTTACAGTCATCTACTGACAGAGAGCTAGTGGTTGGTGCAAACTAGTGGGATGATGTAACTGAATCGGCCTCGGAGCATTGGCTTGGAAACAAGTCACGTTACGCACACGTTACGTGCATCGAGTGGCCTGGATTTCAGGCAACGAGGGTGGCAACGCGGATCCAAGGTGGTTCGTCCCTTTCCTACGGGAAAGGGGCGTGCCACCTTTTTTATGTGAAAAGGGAGGAAATAAGAATGTTAGACATTAAACGATTACGCCAAGACTTTGAAGAGATTAAAGCGAAGCTCGCCCACCGAGGTGAAGACTTGAGTGCGCTCGACCGTTTCCCGGAACTCGAGGAGAAACGACGGAACCTGATTAACGAAGTCGATGTGAAAAAAGCGAAACGAAACGAGGCGTCAAAACAAATCGCCGAACTGAAGCGCAATAAGCAGGATGCGGAAGCGCCGATTTTGGAGACGCGCCGGCTCGGGGATGAAATCAAATTGTTGGATGAAGACTTGCGTGAAGTGGAGGCGGAGTTGAACATGATTCTGCTCAGCATCCCGAACATCCCGCATGAATCAACGCCAATCGGTGAAACGGAAGACGACAACGTCACGATTCGTGAAGTCGGAACGAAACCGACATTCGATTTTGAAATGAAACAACATTGGGACGTGATGGAAGACTTGAAGATTGTTGACGTCGAGCGGGCCGGGAAAGTGACGGGCAGTCGTTTTGTCTTCTATAAAGGACTCGGTGCCCGTTTAGAGCGCGCCTTGATCAACTTTATGATGGACATGCATGCCGATGAGCATGGCTACTCAGAAGTCCTCCCGCCATATATGGTCAACCGCGATGCGATGACAGGGACAGGTCAACTTCCTAAATTCGAAGAAGATGCTTTCAAAGTGGCTGACACGAACTATTTCCTCGTTCCGACAGCGGAAGTACCGGTCACGAACATGCACCGTGATGAGATCATCGCTGAGGACCAGCTTCCAATCACGTACACGGCGTACAGCGCTTGCTTCCGCTCAGAAGCCGGATCTGCCGGCCGCGATACACGCGGTCTCATTCGTCAGCACCAGTTCAATAAAGTCGAGCTCGTCCGTTTCGTGAAGCCAGAAGAGTCTTATGAGCAACTCGAACTGTTGACGGGTCATGCGGAAGAAGTACTCAAACGTCTCGGTCTCCCGTACCAAGTGCTCAGCATGTGTACGGCCGACCTCGGGTTCACGGCCGCGAAGAAATACGATATCGAAGTGTGGATGCCGGCGCAAGGCATGTACCGCGAGATCTCATCTTGCTCAAACTTTGAAGATTTCCAAGCGCGCCGTGCGGGTATCCGTTTCCGTCGTGAAGCGAACGCGAAACCGGAGTTCGTGCATACACTCAACGGATCAGGACTTGCTGTCGGTCGGACTGTCGCCGCGATTTTGGAGAACTTCCAACAAGCGGACGGGTCGGTTATGATTCCTGAAGTACTCCGTCCATATATGGGTGGAATCGAAAAAATCGAGATGCCTGCCAAGTAAAAAGCTGTTCCGTCGATGCGATTTCGTGTCGGCGGATTTTTTTAATGTTTTTTCACAAAAGGGTTTGACATCTGTCCCGTCAGTTGGTACTATAAATCATGTCGAGCGAGATGATTGCTCACGAATTGTATATGAGCTTTGGAGGTGTACCCAAGTGGTTTAAGGGAACGGTCTTGAAAACCGTCAGGGGTGTAATAGCCTGCGTGGGTTCGAATCCCACCACCTCCTCCATTTTTATTTTGGAGGCTCAACAATTGCATATATCTTGGAGGTGTACCCAAGTGGTTTAAGGGAACGGTCTTGAAAACCGTCAGGGGTGTAATAGCCTGCGTGGGTTCGAATCCCACCACCTCCTCCACTTTCTTTTTTTTACACTTTTTTAAGCCTGGAGTTGTACCCAAGTCCGGCTGAAGGGGACGGACTCGAAATCCGTTAGGAGTCGCAAGGCTCGCGTGGGTTCGAATCCCACCAACTCCGCTCGATTTGGCATCTGCATAGGCAGATGCATTTTTTAATGGTCGCAGACTTTATGTCTGTGGCTTTTTTTGTGGCAAAATTACGAACGACAGCTATCCTCGGTTAAAAACGGGAATTCTAATACGGTAGGGTCTGTTCGGGTCGATCGGAAAGGAGGTGGACGTGGTGAACTGGATAGACGCGTATATAGAAGAAGTGGTCAAACATGTTCCGGCTAATCGGCGGGAGTCGCTAGCTGAGTCGCTTCAGCAAGAGATCAAGACGAAACTACCGGCTGATCCGACGGAGACGGAAATGAAGCGTGTATTAGAAGAAATGGGACATCCTGCTGCCGTAGCCGCGCAGTATAAAGAAGGTCAGTACTTGATTGGACCGGGGATGTTTCCGCTGTATGTGTCCATCGTCAAACTCGTTGTGCCGATTGTGATGGCCGTCGTCTTTTTCGGTCTCGTCATCGCGAGCATCCCGACCTTTTCGGGACCGATCTTGCCGACTGTCGGCACGTTCCTCACGAACGTATTCGACACATTATGGAACGTCGGGATTCAACTTGTGTTTTGGATCACGCTCATCTTCTTTTTAATTGAGCGGTACGCCCCTCAAGGATCGAAAGCACCTGTCATGAAATGGGATGTGAATACGTTGCGCGAACGGGAACGGGGCGGCCGGATCAGTAAGTTTGATGCCGGGTTTGGTTTGTTTTGGACGGCGGTTTGGTTTGGGGTGTACGTGAACGCTGAACGATTGATCGGGATTTATGAATCGACCGCGGAAGGGTTCACGATGGTCACGCCGGTCTTTAATCAATCGTTCCTATTTGACGTGATTTGGCTATTTCTTCTCGTCGTGTTGTTGCAAGTCGTACTCGGTGTGTGGAAATGGATCAAAGGACGTTGGTCGTATGCACTTGCTTCCTATAATCTGATTTACAATGTGGCTTCGGCAACATTCATCATTTGGATGGCGAGTTCCGCGCGATTGCTAGATGCCCGATTCGTAAACTGGATGGAGGCGAACGTCCCAAACGGCGTCTTCTCATTCAATTGGGTGTTCGGACTCGTCGTGGCAATCACGATCCTTGCAGCCGTGTTTGATTCAATCGACGGCTTTCGGAAAGCACGGAAAGCACCGACGTACCGCAAACACCATATCGCTCACACGTAAAAAAGAAGGTGCGACGCCATTGAGCGTTGCACCTTCTTTCATTTATCTAACTTTCGCTTCACGAGCGATCGTCAACTGCTTTTCGATTTTTTCCAAGATCAGCTCAACTGAGTCCGGATCGTTGATCAAATCGTATTCTTCAATCGAGAGACGAAGGACCGGGCAGAGGTTGAAGTTGTTGATCCACTCCGTATAGCGAGCGTACATTTCTTCCCAGTACGTGATCGGTGTTTGTTGTTCCATCTCACGTCCGCGCATTTGAATGCGATCGAGCACTTGGTCGAATGAACCTTCGAGGTAAATCAATAGATCAGGATGCGGGAAGAACGGTGTGAGCACCATCGCTTCGAACAGGCTTGAGTACGTCTCATAGTCTGTCGGCGACATCGTGCCTTTCTCGTAATGCATCTTCGCGAAGATGCCCGTATCTTCATAGATCGAGCGGTCTTGAATGAATCCGCCGCCGTATTGGAAGATTTTCTTCTGTTCTTTGAAACGTTCAGCCAAGAAGTAGATTTGAAGGTGGAAGCTCCAACGCTCAAAATCGTGATAGAATTTATCGAGGTACGGGTTCGTATCTACTTTCTCGAGTGACGTGCGGAAGTTGAGGGCGTCCGCGAGCGAGTTCGTGATGGTCGATTTACCGATTCCGACCATGCCGCCGATCGTGATGATCGTGTCGTTCGGAATGTTATATTTTTCGTTCAGCGTCATTTTAGTTGGGCTCCTTTAGTCAATTCTAGTTCACGTTCAATCGTCGCGAGGACGTGCGTCAAGTCATCCGGATTATGGACGAAGTCGAGCTCGTCACCGCTAAACGATAGAATCGTCACTTCGGGGTGGGTCGCCCGATACGATTCGACAAACGTCTCGTAATCGTGGGCGAGTTGTTCGAGGTAGTCGCGCGACATATTCTCTTCTACTTCTCGTCCGCGTAAGGCGACGCGCTTCATGAGCGTCTCGATACTGGCGTGTAAGTAGATGACGACATCAGGTTTCGGCATATCATGTGTCAAAATCTTATAAATCTGCTCATACTTGTTCAAGTGCGCCGGTCGTAACGATCGGTGAGCAAAAATCAAGTTCTTGAAAATATGGTAGTCTGAAACGACGGATTGCTGTTGACTCAAGTGGTGTTTGTGGATATCGTCTAGTTGCTTGAATCGATTGCACAAGAAGAACATTTCCGTTTGGAAACTCCATTCTTCGATATCTTCATAAAACTTGCCGAGAAAGGGGTTCTCTTCTACAATTTCATTCAGCATCTGCATTGAAAAGTGCTGACTGATGATATGGGCCAGTGACGTTTTCCCGACACCAATCGGTCCTTCTACCGTTATAAACATATGATGTCATCCTCCATTATCCAAAGTGCAAGTTCCATTCTAGCACACAATGAGTTGGATAGGGCGAGCGAAATGATTTTCATTTTTTTTCATAATAAGTGACGAGAAACGGAGTGTTAATATGGAACGTGATGAACGATTTATGCGGCTCGCCATTGCTGAAGCGAAGAAGGCGGAAGCGATCGGAGAGGTCCCGATCGGATGTGTCATTGTCAAAGGAGACGAGGTGATTGCCTCGGGGCACAATCGACGAGAGACCGACTTGCTTGCGGCCGCACACGCGGAAATGATTGCGATTGAGGCGGCGAACGAAACACTCCAGAATTGGCGGCTTGAGGACTGTGAGTTGTTTGTCACGCTAGAGCCGTGCCCGATGTGTGCGGGCGCAATCGTGCTTTCACGTGTAAAGCGGGTCATCTTCGGGGCGCATGATCCGAAAGGTGGATGTTGCGGCACGCTAATGAACCTCGTTCAAGATGAACGCTTCAACCATCAAGCTGATGTAACCGAAAATGTTTTAGCAGAAGAGTGTGGAGCGCTACTGACTGATTTCTTTCGGGACCTTCGTGAACGTAAGAAGCAGGCCCGGCTTGAACAGAGAGGTTGCAACCCTACAGATTAAACAGTATAATGTAATAGCACTCAAAGAAGTGCTTAACTTCATTTACCCATTTGCCGTGCTAGGCGGGGAGGTAGCGGTGCCCTGTAACTCGCAATCCGCTATAGCGAGACTGAATCCCGATTCGAGGGAGTGCATTGGTGTGGCCCGTCCTCGTGTAAGTGGCGTTGACGTCTGAGTCCTGCGCAACGGTCACCCATGAACCAGGTCAGGTCCGGAAGGAAGCAGCCTTAAGTGGTGACGTACCGTGTGCCGCAGGGGTGCTTGGGCCGAGCAAACTGCATGAGTAACGCACATTGACGTGCTTTCAGAAATCGGTGCGCGGCAGATTTATTTAATAACTTTAATCTACGGCCCATGGGTTGTAGATTTTTTTGTATGATGAAATAGAGAAACGTAAGGAAGAAAGGAGGCGGGGACATGGCGTATCAAGCATTATACCGAGTCTATCGTCCGCAGTCGTTCCAAGAGGTTGTCGGTCAAGTCCATATCACGCGTACGATTCAAAACGCGTTGCTTGAAGAGCGGGTTTCGCATGCTTATTTATTCTCTGGACCTAGAGGGACGGGGAAGACGAGTCTTGCTAAAATCATTGCGAAAGCAATCAACTGTGAGACTGCACCGACGAGAGAACCGTGCAACACGTGCCCGACTTGTGTAGCCATTACAGAAGGGACGAGTCCGGACGTCTTCGAGATCGATGCGGCTTCAAATAACGGTGTTGACGAGATTCGAGAAATTCGGGATAAGGTGAAGTATCCGCCTTCACAAGCGCGCTTTAAAGTGTATATCATCGATGAAGTGCACATGTTGTCGACCGGTGCGTTCAATGCGTTGTTAAAAACGTTAGAAGAGCCGCCGCCGCATGCGATCTTTATTTTGGCAACGACAGAACCGCATAAAATTCCGGCGACGATTATCTCGCGGTGTCAACGATTCGACGTGAAGCGCCACGAGGTCGGTCAGCTGCAGACGCGGATGGCTTACATTTTAAATGACCAAGATTACGATTACGATCCGGAAGCGCTCAAGTTGATCGCGCGTGCCGCGGACGGTGGGATGCGGGATGCGCTCAGTCTGCTTGATCAAGCGCTCGCCTTTAGTGATGACCGATTGACGGAAGCGGCTGTTCTTGAGGTGACAGGCGCTGTGACCGATGATGCGCTTCTCGACATGGCGTATGGGCTACAGCAAAAACAGCTGGACCAAATCCTTAGCACGCTAGAAACGATGTTACGTGAAGGGAAGGACTTAAAGCGTTTCGTGGAAGATCTCGTCTTTATTCATCGTGATGCGTTACTATTGAAAGCTTCTCCGCAAGCTGTCGATTTACTGGAAAGAGCCCGGCCGAATGAACAATTCCGTGAGTTCGTCGAAGCGACCTCGACCGATGAATTGTTCCAAGTCATTGAGGAGTTGAATGACTGCCAACAACAAATGCGATTATCGAACCATCCGAAAGTGTTGGTGGAATTGACGTTTATCCGGATTGCGGAACAAGGCCGTACGATGAGCGAACAGATGCAGCAGCTTCAAGACCAAGTACGCGAATTGAGTCGAGAGCTGAATGAAGTGAAGAAAAATGGTGTAGCTACGACAGCGGTTGCTGCTGAGAAGCCGAAAGCGGTGAAACGGACACAAATCCGGGTTCCGAAAGAACGGATTCGTCAACTTCTGCAGCGGGCAGAACGTCAGCACTTGAACGCGATTCGCGATAGCTGGGAAGATATCATGGGGAACATTCGAACACAAGATGGTCCAATCTTTGCATTGTTCTATGAGAGTGAGGCTGTCCTTTGTGCAAGCGACACCTTACTGGTACAATTTAAAGATGGGATGACATGGCATTATGAACAAGTCAGTTCGAATGGCCGCACCCGTGACGTAATCGAACAAGCATTGTTTGAAGTAACGGGGATCCGTCGAGAAATTATGGCTGTCCTTGAAACAGATTGGCTTGAATTGAAAAACGAGTTCATCCTTCAGAAACAAGCGGAGCGCACGGATGCGAAAGAAGAAGCGAAGCCGGCAGAAGAAGATCCGCTTGTCGCACAAGCGTTCGAACGTTTCGGTGATGTCGTCGAAATCGAAGAAGTTTAATAAAGGAGGCGCTTTATATGCGTGGAATGGGAAACATGAACAATATGATGAAACAAATGCAGAAAATGCAGAAAGACATGGCTAAAGCCCAAGAAGAATTGAAAGATTTAACGGTAGAAGGAACGGCCGGCGGTGGCATGGTGAAAGTTGTCGTGAGCGGGCATAAAGAAGTATTAGATATCATCATCGCTGAAGATGTCGTCGACCCGG
>NZ_JNIQ01000001.1:517500-562500 GCF_000702585.1 Exiguobacterium aurantiacum DSM 6208
TCGGCCAGAGAAGGTGACGGCCCTGTAGCCGAAATCTTATCCCCTCCAGAGTGGATCCTGAGTACGGCGGGACACGTGAAACCCCGTCGGAATCCGGGAGGACCATCTCCCAAGGCTAAATACTTCCTAGTGACCGATAGTGAACCAGTACCGTGAGGGAAAGGTGAAAAGCACCCCGGAAGGGGAGTGAAACAGATCCTGAAACCGTATGCCTACAAGTAGTCAGAGCCCGTTAACGGGTGATGGCGTGCCTTTTGTAGAATGAACCGGCGAGTTACGATGGCGGGCGAGGTTAAGCCGAAAAGGCGGAGCCGCAGCGAAAGCGAGTCTGAATAGGGCGCATCAGTCCGTCGTCGTAGACCCGAAACCAGGTGATCTACCCATGTCCAGGATGAAGGTCAGGTAACACTGACTGGAGGTCCGAACCCACGCACGTTGAAAAGTGCGGGGATGAGGTGTGGGTAGCGGTGAAATGCCAATCGAACCTGGAGATAGCTGGTTCTCTCCGAAATAGCTTTAGGGCTAGCCTCGAGGTGAAGAGTTCTGGAGGTAGAGCACTGATTGGACTAGGGGCCCCCACAGGGTTACCGAATTCAGTCAAACTCCGAATGCCAGTGACTTGTACTCGGGAGTCAGACTGCGAGTGATAAGATCCGTAGTCGAGAGGGAAACAGCCCAGACCATCAGCTAAGGTCCCCAAGTGTATGTTAAGTGGAAAAGGATGTGGCGTTGCACAGACAACTAGGATGTTGGCTTAGAAGCAGCCACCATTCAAAGAGTGCGTAATAGCTCACTAGTCGAGTGACGCCGCGCCGAAAATGTAACGGGGCTAAACATACCACCGAAGCTATGGATCCCGTAAGGGATGGTAGGAGAGCGTTCCAAGCAGCAGTGAAGCGGTATCGTGAGGAGCCGTGGAGCGCTTGGAAGTGAGAATGCCGGTGTGAGTAGCGAAAAGAGGGGTGAGAATCCCCTCCGTCGAAAGCCCAAGGTTTCCTGAGGAAGGCTCGTCCGCTCAGGGTTAGTCTGGACCTAAGCCGAGGCCGAAAGGCGTAGGCGATGGACAACAGGTTGATATTCCTGTACCGCCGTACCACCGTTTGAACGATGGGGGGACGCAGAAGGATAAGGTAACCGTGCGACTGGAAGTGCACGGACAAGCAGCGAGGCCGTCGGGTTGGCAAATCCGCCCGGCACACAAGGTTGAGCTGTGACGTGGAGCCCGTAGGGCGAAGTACCGGATTTCACGCTGCCAAGAAAAGCCTCTAGTAAGGAGGTCGGCGCCAGTACCGTAAACCGACACAGGTAGGCGAGATGAGAATTCTAAGACGCGCGGGATAACTCTCGTTAAGGAACTCGGCAAAATGGTCCCGTAACTTCGGGAGAAGGGACGCTTATGGCAACATAAGCCGCAGTGAATAGGCCCAAACGACTGTTTAGCAAAAACACAGGTCTCTGCTAAATCGCAAGATGAAGTATAGGGGCTGACGCCTGCCCGGTGCTGGAAGGTTAAGGGGATGTGTCATCGCAAGAGAAGCACTGAACCGAAGCCCCAGTAAACGGCGGCCGTAACTATAACGGTCCTAAGGTAGCGAAATTCCTTGTCGGGTAAGTTCCGACCCGCACGAAAGGCGTAACGATTTGGGCACTGTCTCAACGAGAGACCCGGTGAAATCATAGTACCTGTGAAGATGCAGGTTACCCGCGACAGGACGGAAAGACCCCATGGAGCTTTACTACAGCCTGATATTGAGGCTTTGTACGCGATGTACAGGATAGGTGGGAGTTTGTGAAGCCGGAGCGCCAGCTTCGGTGGAGACACCCTTGGGATACCACCCTTTGCGTATAGAGTCTCTAACTCGCAGCCGTGATCCGGCTGGAGGACCGTGTCAGGTGGGTAGTTTGACTGGGGCGGTCGCCTCCTAAACAGTAACGGAGGCGCCCAAAGGTTCCCTCAGAATGGTTGGAAATCATTCGAAGAGTGCAAAGGCAGAAGGGAGCTTGACTGCGAGACCTACAAGTCGAGCAGGGACGAAAGTCGGGCTTAGTGATCCGGTGGTTCCGCATGGAAGGGCCATCGCTCAACGGATAAAAGCTACCCTGGGGATAACAGGCTGATCTCCCCCAAGAGTCCACATCGACGGGGAGGTTTGGCACCTCGATGTCGGCTCATCGCATCCTGGGGCTGGAGTAGGTCCCAAGGGTTGGGCTGTTCGCCCATTAAAGCGGTACGCGAGCTGGGTTCAGAACGTCGTGAGACAGTTCGGTCCCTATCCGTCGTGGGCGCAGGAAATTTGAGGAGAGCTGTCCTTAGTACGAGAGGACCGGGATGGACGCACCGCTGGTGTACCAGTTGTTCCGCCAGGAGCATCGCTGGGTAGCTACGTGCGGACGGGATAAGTGCTGAAAGCATCTAAGCATGAAGCCCCCTCCGAGATGAGATTTCCCTTTGAGCAATCAAGAAAGACCCCTCAGAGACGATGAGGTAGATAGGTCATGGGTGGAAGCGTGGTGACACGTGGAGCTGAATGATACTAATCGGTCGAGGCTTTGATCTAGTCTATGGTTTGACAATTGATGAACTTCAGTTTTCAGGGAACAAGCCCTGAATATGTCTGGTGGCGATAGCGAAGCGGCCACACCCGTTCCCATGCCGAACACGGAAGTTAAGCGCTTCAGCGCCGAAAGTAGTTGGGGGTCTCCCCCTGTGAGGATAGGACGTTGCCAGGCCAACGCAGAGACGATCAAGCAGATGCTTGGTCGTCTCTTTTTTGTATATCAATCGTTTAAAGGAAGGAGTATTTTTTATATGACACGTCAACCTAAAAAAAACCCTTTCACTTTCATGGAGGTGTTAGAACAACACGTACGTGAAGGTCGAGTGTCGTTTCATGTGCCGGGTCACCATAATGGAACAGTCAGGCATTCAAGCCTCCCTACCCCGTTTGCTAAAATAATGCCTTATGATTTAACCGAGTTAGAGCATCTGGACGATTTGCATCAAGCCGAAGGAATTATCCATCAGGCCGAGGACGCGCTAGGAGCCTTATATGAAAGTAAGAGCAAATGGTTAGTCAACGGATCGACTGCCGGGAACTGGAGCATGCTAGCAACGACCGTGAAGCGCGGTGAGCGTGTATACGTTCAGCGTAACTCCCATAAATCTGTTTGGAATGCGATTGAGTGGTTAGGATTAGAGGCTGTGCTACTCACGCCTGAAATAGAGCGCGGGAGTGGGCTTCCGACAGTCGTCAGCCTCGCGACTGTCCAAGAAGCGGTTTCCCGCTACCCGGATGGAAAGGCTCTCTTGCTCACTTCTCCCACTTATTATGGAGATATGGCGGACGTTCGAGCCATCAGTCAGTTTCTTAACACATTTTCTATTCCATTACTTGTCGATGAAGCGCACGGTGCTCACCTTATTTATTCTGACCTTCCAAAACGATCTGCTATTTTTGAAGGAGCAAGTATGGTGGCCCAGTCCGCACATAAAACCCTTCCTGCGTTTACAATGGGGGCGTGGCTTCATTATAAAGAGAATATTGATGAAAAACGTTTATTTCACGCGTTATCCTCGTTTCAAACTTCTAGTCCTTCTTACTTGATCATGGGCTCTTTAGACCATGCGAGAATGTATTTGGAAAGTTTGACAGAACGCGACTGGTCTCATATTCAAACAAGTCATTTTGCATTTGTCATGGAACTGAGACGAGCCGGTTTCTCTGTCAAAGTCGGTGATGATTTCACTAAAGTGACGATACTGACCTATCCTAAAAACGGAATTGCCTTCAGTCGGCATCTCTCTTCTATAGGGATTGATATCGAACTTGCGGCGGAAGATCATGTGTTACTCTGCCTTCCATTACGGGAAGTAAAAATGGAAGAGATCGAGCATTGGGTTAAATTGATTAAAAACGCTTCGCAACACGTACCGCTTATTGAAGATGATGAAACAATCTATCCCTTTCCCGTGACGGAACGTGTATCACAGTTGCACACGCTATCCGATGAAATGAAGACAACTAGACTGTCGTTTGAACAGGCAGTTGGTAACATTGCTGCCGAGACAGTAATTCCGTATCCGCCGGGAATCCCGTGGATTCTAAAAGGCGAAGTGATTACGGATGAGAAAGTTCGGGTGTTAATCGAATGGATTTCACTCGGTCGGAAGCTTCAAGCGAGCAGACATGTTATGATGAAACAAATTGATGTTATCGTAGAGGAGTTTTAAGTGTGAAAGGTATGTTCATTACGGTTGAAGGACCAGATGGTTCTGGAAAGACGACTCAACTAAAGTTGTTAGTCCAGGCCTTGACCGATAAAGGGTACGAGGTTGTCACAACACGTGAGCCAGGGGGAACAAAAGTTGGAAACAGCATCCGTGAAGTGCTATTGTCACCCGAACATGATGAGATGACGGCTCGTGTTGAAATGATGTTGTATGCGGCATCTCGAGCTCAAAACGTAGAACAAATCATTCGTCCGGCTTTGTCGCGCGGCGCTGTTGTAGTCTGTGATCGCTTTGTGGACGCCTCAATTGCTTATCAAGGATTTGGGTTAGGCTATGATTTAGAGCAAATCTTAGCACTGAATGAGTGGGCGACAGGCGGGTTGAAACCGGATTTGACGTTTCTCTTTGACTTATCGCCGAGCCAAGCAAGCAGTCGAATGAAAGACCGAGGTCAATTGGACCGGATCGAAAGTCGGGACGAAGCGTTTCATCAACGTGTATACGACGGATTCCAAAGTTTGCTTGCCGAGCATCCGGACCGGATGGTTCGAATTAATGCGAATGAGACAATCGAGTGTATTCAGGATGAGGTATTTGATATTACGTTAGAGCGATTAAGAGAAAGAGGAGTGAATGCATGATGAAGATGGTTATTGCAATCGTACATGATAAAGATAGTGCACGTTTATCGGATGCATTAATTGAGGAAGACTTTCGAGCAACAAAGCTTGCGACAACGGGAGGGTTTCTAAAAGAGGGAAACACGACTTTCATGATTGGGGTTCCAAAAGAACGCCTTGATGATTTGCTATCTCTCATTAAGTCGAACTGTTCGAGCCGAGATCAAATGATCACCCCGATTTCACCGATGGGCGGACACGCCGACTCTTATATTCCTTATCCGGTTGAGGTGCAAGTGGGTGGGGCGACGGTATTTGTCTTGCCGATTGAAGGGTTTCATCAGTTTTAATGGGAGTGAGTCAGATGCGCTTTCAACAATTAGCTCAGTCTCAGACTGTAGTGGCAAAAGTCATCGAAAATTCGATTCTGTCTGAGAAAGTCGGACATGCCTACATTTTCTCAGGAGATTACGAACCGTATTTAATTGAGACGGCTCAGTTATTTGCCAAATCACTATTTTGTGAGTCGCCAGAAGGCGTTGAACCTTGTGGCGTGTGCAGAAACTGTCGACGAATGGATTCGGGAAACATTGTCGACTATATTGAGATGGAGCCGGATGGAGCCAGTATCAAAAAAGAACAAATTCAACAACTGCTAAGTGACTTGTCATTGCGCGGGGCTGAAGGGGACCGCCAAGTATATGTCATCCATCAAGCTCATAAAATGACGACACAAGCAGCGAACAGCCTCCTTAAATTCTTTGAGGAACCGGGTGTCGGAAAGCTCGCCATCTTAGTGACGACCCAACCACAACTTTTATTGCCCACGATTCGTTCGCGGGCACAGCATCTTGTGTTTCGACCAATCGATCGCAATGAACTCGCAGAAACGTTAGCGGAAGACGTTTCATGTACGAGTGATCTGGCCCGGCTTGCTCTCACGGTATATCCTAAATGGGAGGACGCCCGTGAAGTGCTTCATAATGACTGGTTTGTGCAGGCGTATGGGCTAGTGGTACAATTAGTTGAAGTATTGACAAAACGTCCGCAAGAATTGCTCTTGTTTGCCCAAGAGAAATGGCTTGGCCATTTCAAAGGGCGCAATGAATTGCGGGTCGGTCTCGAACTATTTGAAAGTTGGTTAGAAGAGTCACTGCGTTTCAAAGTACGAACGGAATATGTACCGCAATTGTTCACAAGAGAACAGGCTTTGTATCAGGCTTTTGTGAATGATCGATCGGTACACAAAATCGTTCATGCCATTGAACACGTGCACGAGGCAATTCGACGACTCGAGGCAAACGTCAATCCTCAACTAACGTTCGAACGGTTAACGTTCGATTTACAGAAAGGATAAGAGAGCGTGCTTGAAGTAGTTGGAGTCCGTTTTAAAGAAGCGGGAAAAATCTATTACTTTTCACCAGGCGAAGCAACGCTTGAACGTGGGGACCATGTCATCGTTGAAACGGTGCGTGGTATTGAATACGGAGAAATCGTCCAAGTTGGAAAACAGCTTGGAGAGGATGAAGTCGTTTTGCCATTAAAAACGATTCTTCGTGTCGCTGATCATAAAGATGCTGAAATCGTTCAAGAGAATCGATTGGCAGCTTTTGACGCTCACGCCGTCTGTGAGGAAAAAATTCGTGAGCATCGACTTGAGATGAAACTTGTCGATGTTGAATATACATTTGATCGTAATAAAGTCATCTTTTATTTCACAGCAGAAGGACGTGTTGACTTCCGAGAGCTTGTAAAAGATTTGGCGAGCGTGTTCCGAACACGAATTGAACTACGTCAAATCGGGGTACGGGATGAAGCGAAACTGTTAAGCGGGATTGGGCCGTGTGGTCGGGTGCTGTGCTGTTCATCATTCTTAGGAGAATTTGAACCGGTATCCATCAAGATGGCGAAAGACCAAAACCTTTCTTTGAACCCAAACAAAATTTCGGGCGTCTGTGGTCGTTTAATGTGTTGCTTGAAATATGAAAACGATACGTACGAAGAGTTGAAGCGTGACTTACCGGACGTCGGGAAACGAATTAAAATTCCGGAAGGTGACGGACGTGTCATCGGTCTCAACATCTTAGATCAAATGGTGCAAGTTGAATTGAGTGACCGGACCCGAGTAGTGACGTATACGATTGACGAACTCGTTGAGGTCGGTGCGATCAAACGAAAACCGTCGAAACAGTGATGGGGTGCTGAGCAGTGGAAAGAATGGATAAAAAGGAAGTTATGATGCGGGTCGATGCAATCGAGCAACAAATGCAGTTGTTAACTGAACATCTAGGCGTGTTAAAAGAACAATTGGCCTACTTGCTCGAAGAAAATCAGCATATGTATCTCGAAAACCATCACTTGCGTGAGAAGGTAGAACAACTGGCGGAAGTGGAAACGATTGATGGGGACGCTCAAATTGCGCTATCAGGCAAAGGTCAAAACAACTTGGCGGCGCTATATCAAGAAGGCTTCCACATCTGTAATTTACACTACGGGCAAGTTAGAAAAGACGGAGATTGTCTTTTTTGCATGTCCATGTTGAACAAACATTAATACATTGGGGCGATAGACGGAAAGTCCGTCCGTCGCCTTTGTCGTTATTGTAGGAGGGAACGAAGCGTGACAGTAAAACAAGGGGAGCGCCTTGACGATTTGCTCGGACGCCCCGGAAAAATCATTCAAAGCGATGACGTCTTTTCATTCTCGCTAGATGCGGTCTTACTCGCCGAGTTCGTGTGGGTGCCGATTCAAAAAGGGAACTTGGTCGATTTGTGTGCCGGAACGGGAGCAATCCCTTTATTTTTATCGTATCGGACGAAAGGGAGCGTCACCGGTGTTGAGATTCAGCCGAAACTTGTCGACATGGCAAATCGGAGCATCGCGGTCAATAAGCTGGGGGAACGGTTACGCGTTGTGGAAGGAGACGTCAAAGAAGCGGCAACGGTCCTTGGACATGCCCGTTATGACGTCGTGACATGTAACCCGCCCTATTTCTTAGCGAATGAAACGTCACTTCGTAATCAAAAAGAGCATCATACGATTGCCCGTCATGAGGTGTTGTGCACGCTCGAGGATTGTATCCGATCGGCCAGTCAATTAGTAAAGCCTGGCGGGAAAGTGGCGTTCGTTCACCGTCCTGAACGATTGCTTGATATATTGACGCTAATGCGAGCGTACCGGATTGAGCCGAAACGGATGCAGCTTGTCTATCCAAAGGCGGGACGAGACGCCAACACATTATTGATAGAGGGGTCGAAAGATGGAAAAGCAGGACTCACAATTTTACCTCCGTTCATCGTTTATGAAGAAGATGATACGTACACGAAGGCGATGCGAGACATCCTCGATGCGTAAATATTACGCCTATATTGTCGAGTGCAACGACGAAACGTACTACACAGGCTATACGACCGACGTCGATAAGCGGCTCCAGGTGCACAATGCCGGGAAAGGCGCAAAGTATACGAGAGCCCGTCTCCCGGTCATGCTTCGGTATGTGAAGTCGTTTGATACGAAGCGAGAAGCGATGCAATACGAGTGGTCGATCAAACAGTTGACCCGTACGCAAAAACAAAAGCTGATGGAGGGGACGAGTAATGAACTCACAAAAAAGTTATCAGATTGATGGACCGACACTATACGTCGTGCCGACTCCCATTGGCAATCTAGAGGATATGACGTATCGAGCTGTCCGTACGTTGCGCGAAGTCGATTTGATCGCAGCCGAAGACACGCGTCAGACGATGAAATTATGCCGTCACTTTGACATCGATACAAAACTCGTCAGTTACCATGAACACAACAAGCAAGTGAGCGGTCCGCGATTGATCGAAGACATCCAACTTGGCAAATCGGTCGCTGTCGTTTCAGATGCCGGCATGCCCGGTATTTCTGATCCTGGCAGTGATCTCGTCCGTCTCGCCATCGAAGCAGACATTCCGGTCGTCGTCTTGCCAGGGGCCAATGCGGCGCTTACGGCATTAGTCGCGTCAGGTCTTGCGACGGAACGCTTCCTTTACTACGGGTTTTTACCCCGCAAAAAGAAAGAACGGGCGGACGTGTTGATGTCTCTGCAATATGAGCCGGGTACGCTCGTATTTTACGAGGCGCCGCATCGTTTAAAAGAGATGCTCACCGGCGTCAAAGCGGTATTCGGTGATCGAGCCGTCGTGCTTGGTCGCGAGTTGACGAAGACGTACGAGGAGTTTTTACGCGGCACGGTCGAAGAGGCGCTGGCCTGGTGCGAAGGAGAAGTGCGCGGCGAGTTTGTTGTTCTCGTGAGCGGTTCGACTGAGACCGCCCCGACGAACGACTGGTGGGACACGCTATCACCGCTTGAGCACGTGGACCGGTATATCGAAGACGGGCTCAAGCCGAACGCCGCCATTAAACAAGTGGCGAAAGAGCGCGGGTTACCACGCCATGAAGTATATGATGCCTATCATGAGGTCGACAAAAAAGAGTAAGCAAGGAATTCCTTGCTTACTCTTCGCTGTAGTAGTTCTCGAGCATGTTTTTCAACTCGACGAGTACGCGTTGTGCGCCTTCTGGTGAGAGAATCAATTTGCCGTCCGCCAACTTGAAGTTATCGTCTGAAACTTCGCCAGTGACTTGGCAAGTCATGTTCGGTTTATATTTTTTCAAAACGATTTGCTCGTTGTCGACGTAAATTTCGAGCGCGTCTTTTTCAGCAATTCCGAGTGTCCGGCGTAATTCAATTGGAATAACGACCCGACCGAGCTCGTCTACTTTCCGTACAATACCTGTTGATTTCATTTTGTGTTTCCTCCTCCAATGATGTCGAAATCTCTTGGTGACATGAATCGTCAAAATTCGACAATGTTGCTACAGCAAAAAGCATACTAAACTTTCCAATTGCAGTCAACTGCTTACTATTGGAAATGTCCATTTTCGAAAAAAGACGATAAAGGAACGATATACACCTAATTTTCCCCGAATGATAGAGCCTCAAACAAAGAAAGGATTTTTTTGGAACATTTTTTTGAAGGCCACACAAATTAATTCCAAACAATTGGTTTGGAAATTCTTTTGTCGAACCGTGTATAATGGAAATTGCAAATGTCGAAAGGATGGAGAACAATTATGGCGAAGCCTACTTTTTATATCACCACTCCGATTTACTATCCGAGTGCGAAACTACACATCGGTCACGCATATACAACAGTGGCCGGCGATGCGATTGCCCGCTACAAACGCTTAAAAGGGTTTGATGTCCGTTACTTGACGGGGACGGATGAGCACGGTCAAAAAATTCAAGAAAAAGCGAAAGAAGCGGGTGTCACACCGCAAGCGTTCGTTGATGAAGTCGTCAAAGACATCAAAGTGCTATGGGATCGTCTTGAAATCTCATACGATGATTATATTCGGACGACCGAAGATCGCCATAAAGCTGTCGTCGAGCACGTTTTCGAGACGCTTCTTAAAAACGGGGACATTTACCTCGGAGAATATGAAGGTTGGTATTCGGTACCGGATGAAACATATTATACCGAGTCGCAACTTGTCGACGGAAAGAGCCCTGACAGCGGCCACCCGGTCGAGCTCGTACGGGAAGAATGCTACTTCTTCCGCCTCAGCAAGTATGCGGACCGCCTCATCGAATATTTCGAGTCGCATCCAGAATTCATCTTGCCGGAGTCACGGAAAACAGAGATGATCAACAACTTCTTGAAGCCGGGACTTCAAGATTTGGCTGTGTCGCGGACGACGTTCGATTGGGGCGTCCAAGTCCCGTCAAATCCGAAACACGTCGTCTACGTGTGGGTCGATGCGCTCACGAACTACATTTCATCACTCGGCTACGGAGCGGAGAACGACGAACTGTTCAATCGTTACTGGCCGGCTGACGTTCATTTGGTCGGAAAAGAGATTGTACGATTCCATACGATCATTTGGCCAGCCTTGCTCATGGCACTCGACCTTCCGTTGCCAAAACAAGTGTTTGCGCACGGTTGGCTCCTTATGAAAGACGGCAAAATGTCGAAATCAAAAGGGAACGTCGTCGATCCGATCCCGCTCATCGATCGCTACGGGCTCGACTCGGTCCGCTACTACTTGCTACGTGAAGTGCCATTTGGAGCAGACGGCACGTTCACACCGGAAGCGTTCGTCGACCGGTTGAACTTCGACCTCGCGAACGACCTTGGCAACTTGCTTAACCGTACGGTCGCCATGATCAAGAAATACTTCGACGGCAACGTCCCCGCCTACGCGGGCAACGTGACGGCAGTCGACGCCGATTTGCTTCGCGTCGTCGAAGAAACGACATTGAAAACAGAAGCGGCGATGGAGCACATGGAGTTTTCAGTCGCGCTCACAAACATCTGGCAGCTCGTCAGCCGAGCGAACAAGTACATCGACGAGACGCAGCCGTGGGTGCTCGCGAAAGATGAAGCGAAACGAGACGAGCTCGCGTCGGTCATGACTCACCTTGCAGGTGTTCTTCGCCACGTCGCCGTCATGATTCAACCGTTCATGACGCGGGCTCCGAAAGAGATGTTCCGTCAACTCGGCCTTGAAGGACAAGACATGTCGTGGGAAGCGCTCGATACGTTCGCGGCCTTCGACGGAGCGGTCGTCACGGACGGGACGCCGATCTTCCCGCGTCGGGATGTGAAAGAGGAAGTCGACGCGATTCAAGAGATGATGCGTCAAGCGTCGAAAGCGCGTGTGGAAGAAGAAGCGGCAGAAGAAACTCCGGACGAAGACGTCCGTCCTGAAATCACAATCGACGTCTTTGACCAAGTCGAATTCCGGGTCGGGCAAATCGTCGAAGCCGATAAAATTAAAAAAGCGAAAAAACTGTTAAAACTTCAAGTCGATCTCGGTAGCGAGACGCGCCAAATCGTATCGGGCATCGCCGAATGGTATGCACCGGAAGAGTTGGTCGGCAAAAAAGTCATCGTCGTCGCCAACTTGAAGCCAGTCAAACTTCGCGGCGAGTTGTCTCAAGGAATGATTTTGGCAGCCGATAAAGATGGTAAGTTAGAACTTGCAACCGTATCTGAGAATATGCCGAACGGGGCTATCGTCAAATAATTTTTGGGGGAGACTTCGGTCTCCCTCTCTTCGTTTAAACAAGGAGGACGCACCATGCTAATTGATACGCACACTCATATTAATGCTGAACAGTTTAAAGAGGATGTCGAAGCGACGATCGAGCGGGCGCGAGAGGCGGGCGTGTCGCCGTTGCTTGTCGTTGGTTTCGATGATGAGACGATCACACGAGCCCTCGAACTCGCTGAAACGTATGATGACATTTATGCGATTGTCGGCTGGCACCCGGTCGATGCGATCGATTGCACACCGGATGACTTAACACGAATCGAAACGCTCATGGGGCATCCGAAAGTGATGGCGCTCGGAGAAATCGGTCTTGATTACCATTGGGACAAGTCGCCGAAAGACGTACAGCAACGCCTGTTCCGTGAACAAATCGCCATCGCGAAGCGGACGAACATGCCGATCGTTATTCATAACCGGGAAGCGACGGCTGACGTTCTCGACATATTGGAAGAAGAGCACGCGGAAGTTGTCGGTGGCGTGTTCCATAGCTACAGCATGTCGGTCGAGCTGCTTGAACGGTGCCTGCGTCTGAACTTTTATATCTCGCTCGGCGGGCCGGTCACGTTCAAAAATGCCAAAGTACCGAAAGAAGTGGCGAAGCGTGTTCCGCTCGAACGACTTCTCGTTGAGACCGATTGTCCGTACTTGACACCGACGCCTTTCCGCGGCAAACGGAACGAACCGGCGTACGTGACATATGTCGCCGAAGAGATCGCGCTACTCCGTGACATGCCGTTCGAAGAATTGGCTGAAGCGACGACGGCTAACGCCAAGCGTTTGTTCCGTCTACCGTGATGTTGAAGCGGATTACGTTAAGCATCGGGGTTCTCGTCGTCGCCGTACTCGCCTATGTGATGACCCAACCGGAGCCAATCACGATCATTGATGATGGGCTGCGCATCGAGCATGAGACGCGAGCCAAGTCCGTGCTTGAAGTGCTTGAAGAGACCGGTATTGAGATTGACGAGGCTGATTATGTGACCCCGGCCTTGAGTGCAGAGCTTCCGTCGGAGCGCATCATCCATATCGAACGGGCCAATACAGTGTCGCTTCAAATCGGCTACGGTCAAATCGAGACGATCGAGACACGTGAACGCACCGTGCGTGACGTGTTGTTACGTTACGGCGTCGCAGTCCGAGAAGGGGACGACGTTTACCCGGACGTCCGCACCCCGATCACCTCGGGGATGACGATTCGTTATCAGCCGGTCGTCGCCGTTAACGTTATTGTCGAAGACAAGGCGAAGACGGTGTACACGATGGCGACGACCGTGGAACAAGTATTACGCGAAGCGGGAGTAGACGTGTCGGAACGGGACACGATAAGTCCCGCGCTAGTCCAAACTGTACGGGAAGGCATGACGATCACGGTCAATACGAGCCGGGATGTCGTCCAATATGAGAATCGGCTCATCCCATTTGACATCGTCAAAGAAGAGGATGAGACACTTGAAGTCGGCCAAACCGTGGTGGCACAAGTCGGCGTCCCTGGACTCGAACGGACGCGGTATGCACTGACTGTTGAAAATGGTACAATTACAAATCGGACCGAGACAGGGATCGAAACGCTTCAAACGGTCCGCCCGCAGATTATAAAAGTTGGGACAAAGCCGGTGCCAGAACCGCTGGAGGACCAAACGGCTGAAGCGCCGCAGACGGATAGTCCGTTTCGGGAGGAAGCTAAAATTAAGATTGAGGAGACGCCGCGAGCCGAAGACGTGCTTGATTTTTCTTCGGCGAAGCAGCTTCTCGTCGAAGCGACCGCCTATACGAACAACCCGGAAGATACGATCACGTACGATGGTCGCGTGTTGACGCGGAGCGGGTACGACGTGACCGAGACGATCCTATATGAGGGATTGCGAATCATTGCCGTCGACCCGTCCATCATTCCGCTCGGAACTCGTGTTTATGTAGAAGGATTCGGCATGGCCATCGCCCTTGATACCGGAAGTGCCATCAAAGGAAATAAAATTGACATCATGATGGACACGAAGGAAGAGGCGGTCACGTTCGGTCGCAAACCGCTCACGATTTGGGTCATCCCGAAGCAAGAAGAGAAAGAAGGAACTGATGATGCGTGAAAAAATACAAGAAGTGATCGTCGTCGAAGGACGGGATGATACGACCCGCCTGCAAGAAGTGTATGACGTCGACACGATTGAAACGAACGGGTCGGCTGTGTCCAAACAGACGATCGAACGGATCAAACGAGCGCAAGAGACGCGAGGCGTCATTATCTTGACCGATCCAGATTATCCGGGCGACCGCATCCGGGCCATCGTCGAGGAACATGTGAAAGGGTGTAAGCACGCTTACTTGCCACGAGCTGAAGCGAAAGACAGACGTGGGAAGATCGGCGTCGAGCATGCGTCGCCTGCGACGATACGTCGAGTACTCAGTGCGGTATACGAAGATCGCATCGAAACAGACGTCCCGCTCGTGACTCGCAAAATGGTGCTTGAAGCCGACTTGATCGGCGGAGCGGACGCGGCCCGACGCCGGAAACGGCTAGGTGTGTTACTTCGAATCGGTGAACCGAATGCGAAGCAGTTCGTAAAACGGGTCGAGGCGATGCGCGTCACGACCGAGGAATGGGAGCAGGCTCTCATCCAGTTAGAGGAGGAAAATCATTGAAAGACATTGCAACTATTCATCGGACGAAAGCCATTTTAGAACGACACGGCTTCTCGTTCAAAAAGTCACTCGGTCAAAACTTTTTGATCGACTTGAATATTTTGAATAAAATCGTCGACGCGGCCGAGCTCGGAGAAGCGAGCGGCGTGCTCGAGATTGGGCCAGGCATCGGTTCATTGACCGAACAGTCTGCCAAACGGGCGAAGAAAGTCGTCGCCCTCGAGATCGATCAACGCTTGCTGCCGATCCTTGAAGATACGATGGCGCCTTACCCGCACGTCCATGTCGTCCACGGTGATGCGCTCGAGCTCGACATTCAAGAGATCGTGGAACGTGAGTTCTTTAGCGAGGGCATCGAAGACATCTCGGTCGTCGCGAACTTACCTTATTATGTGACGACGCCAATCATCATGCGTTTGCTCGAGAGCCGCATTAAATTCCGTTCGCTCGTCATGATGATTCAAAAGGAAGTGGCGGAACGAATCGGTGCCAAGCCAGGTACGAAGGCGTATGGTTCCTTGTCGATCGCCATTCAATATTATGCGGAAGCGAACGTCAGCTTCATCGTCCCGAAAAATGTGTTCATGCCTGCCCCGAACGTCGATTCGGCGGTCATCACGTTAAAGATGCGTCCGAAGCCGGCCGTCGATGTGAAAGATGAGGCGTTTTTCTTCGAAATCGCTCGCGCCAGCTTTGCACAACGCCGGAAGACGATTTTAAACAATTTGACGAACCATCTTGGGAAAGACAAAAAAGTCGAGCTCGAACGCTTGTTACATGAAGCGGGAATCGATCCGAAACGTCGAGGCGAAACGTTGTCACTTAAGGAGTTTGCACGCTTGGCTGACACAATTTTACCACTTAAAAATAGTTGACGACCGAGAGGTGAGTCGATATAATATTTATTCTTTATTTTCTTTTTCCAATGTGTTATACTTGTAACAGTGAGGTGAAGCGTATGCCAAAGACGTTACAAGAAATCAGACAGAAACTCGAATCGCATGTTGGAGAACGATTGACGTTGAAAGCAAACGGCGGTCGTAAGAAAGTCGTTACTCGGTTTGGAACGCTCGTTGAGACGTATCCTGCGGTGTTCGTCGTCAAGTTGGATGAAGATCATCATAACGTGGAACGTGTCTCATATAGCTACGCTGATGTCCTAACGGATACAGTTAAAATTGAATTCAGTAATTGATCGATAAATGAGGGGCGGATGCATTGGCAGCTGCTTCTTTTTTTGTGCGCTCGTTTACGGTACAATGGCGAACAGGAGATACATGGGAAGGGTGAACGATATGCGCACGATCAGTGTGAAAGCGCCGGCAAAAATTAATTTGACGCTCGACGTCCTAGGGAAGCGGACGGACGGCTATCATGATGTGGAAATGGTCATGACGACGGTGGACTTGTCGGACCGATTAGAACTGACGGTCCTCGATACAGATGAGATTCGGATTCAATCGGAGCACGCTTACGTGCCGAGCGATCATCGAAACTTGGCGTATCGGGCGGCCGATTTGTTGCGGAAACGGTTTGGTATCACAGAAGGGGTAGAGATCGTCCTCGATAAACACATTCCGGTCGCAGCCGGACTGGCCGGGGGTTCAAGCGACGCGGCGGCCACGCTCCGCGGAATGAACGAACTATTCGAACTCGGGTTATCACTTGAAGAATTGGCGGAACTCGGTGCCGAAGTCGGTTCAGACGTCTCGTTTTGTGTCATGGGTGGGACGGCGATCGCACGCGGTCGCGGTGAGTTGTTGGAGACGATCCCGTCACCTCCGCCGTGCTACGTCGTACTGGCGAAACCGAAGATCGGCGTCTCGACGGCCGACGTGTACCGGGCGGTGAACATGGAAAAAATCGTTCATCCGAATACGGGCGCGATGGTGAAAGCGATCCACGAGCGCGACTTTCACGCGATTTGTGACAACCTTGGCAACGCGCTCGAGGCGGTCACGCTCGAACTGCATCCGGAAGTCCGTCAAATTAAAGAGACGATGCTCCATTGCGGGGCGGATGGTGTGCTCATGAGCGGAAGTGGGCCAACCGTCTTTGCTTTAATCGAACACGAGCAGAAAGCCCATCGCGTCTACAATGGGTTGAAAGGTTTTTGCCCAGAAGTGTTCGTCGTTCGGATTCTCGGTAAAAAACATTGAACAAAGACGAATGAGTCTGATATATTCTGTTTAGAACATTCGTCTATTATTGTAAAAGTGAAGGGGAATCCGTATGAAAATTCGTAGAAGTGGTCGTCTCGTCGATATGACCCGTTATTTGCTCGACCATCCACATCAGCTCGTCTCGTTGTCAATGTTTTCGAGCCGCTATAAATCCGCCAAATCGTCCATCAGTGAGGACTTGGTCATCGTCAGTGAAATGCTGGCCCACGACGGTACCGGCAAACTTGTGACCGTTCCTGGAGCGGCTGGTGGAGTCATGTTCATTCCGGGCTGGAGCCAAGAGAAATCGCTCTCGATGATCGATGGGTTGTGCGAGCAATTGTCGAAACCAGAACGTCTGCTTCCAGGCGGTTATTTATATTTGACTGATGTCCTCGGCAACCCGCGTCAAGTCAAGCCGATGGGACAAGTGTTTGCCTCGGTGTTCGCCGATCGGAAAGTCGACGTCGTCATGACGATCGCGACGAAAGGGATTCCGCTCGCCTATGCGGTCGCCGAACAGCTCGGTGTCCCGTTCGTCATCGTCCGGTCTGACAGCCGTGTCACCGAAGGCTCAACCGTCAGCATCAACTATGTGTCAGGGTCGTCGAAAGCGATCCGTACGATGGCGCTCGCTCGCCGTAGCTTGCCACGCGGTGCCAACGTGTTGTTGATCGATGATTTCATGAAGGCCGGCGGGACGATTCGCGGGATGATGAGTTTATTGAACGAGTTCGAAGCGAATCTCGCCGGTGTCGGTGTGCTCATGGAGGCAGAAGGCGCTGAGAAGAAAATGGTGAGTGAGTATGTCAGCTTGATGAAGTTGACGAACGTCGATTCAGACGAAGGTCTTGTCACGATTTCACGCGGAAACGTCGAACAGTTCTTAAAGTGATTGGCAAAAAATTGATTTCGTTTTATGATGAAAGGGTATATGAGTCATACGGAATCAGTTGCGTTCGGTAGACGGCACCTCAACCTTGAATAAAGGACACCTTAGTATAGACAACGATGAAAAGGGGATGCGAAACATGCAGATCACAGACGTAAAAATTCGCAAAGTGGCAACAGAAGGTAGGATGAAGGCGCTCGCTTCCATCACACTCGATCACGAGTTCGTCGTGCACGACCTTCGAATCATCGAAGGAAGCACCGGACTTTTCGTGGCGATGCCGAGTAAACGAACACCTGAAGGCATTTTCCGGGATATCGCTCACCCGATCAACGGAGAGATGCGTCAAAAAGTCGAAGCGGCGGTATTAGAAGCTTATACGCATACCGATGTCGCCTCGCATGAGACATTAGAAGTGTATGACGGAATCCATGAAGCATAATCGGACAGCGGAACGCAATCTCGTTCCGCTGCTTTTTTGCGTGCGATTGGTTACGAATCGCTACAACGGTTGAAACGGGCTCGCCGTTTCGATATAGTAGAAACGGTGTAAATAGGATTTATATGCAGAAAACCCGAACTATAGTATGAAATTACAGTCGATTGAGATAGGAGCGAATCAAGCATGGATCGTTTTGCAGTCATTTTGGCAGCAGGTAAAGGGACGCGTATGAAGTCGAAGCTCTATAAAGTACTTCATCCGGTTCTCGGAAAACCGATGGTCGAGCACGTCGTCGACCAACTCGATAACATCGGGGTCAGTCGTCAAATCGTCATCGTCGGCCATGGGGCTGAAGCGGTACAAGACACGCTCGGTTCTCGTGTGGACTATGCGGTCCAAGAAGAGCAGCTCGGGACAGGCCATGCCGTACAGATGGCGGAGTCAGAGCTTGCCGGGAAACAAGGAGCAACACTTGTCGTCTGTGGGGATACGCCACTTTTGACAGCGGAAACATTGGAAGCGTTACTCGCACACCATGAAGCGCAAGGTGCGAAAGTGACTGTCCTCACGGCGATTGCCGACGACGCGACAGGGTATGGACGTGTCATTCGTGGTGAAGATGGTAACGTGACGAAAGTCGTTGAGCATAAAGACGCGTCAGAAGCGGAGCTTGCGATTCGTGAGATCAATACCGGAACGTATGTGTTCGACAATGAGTTGTTGTTTGAAGCGCTCCGTCAAGTCGGCAACGACAACGCGCAAGGCGAATACTACTTACCAGACGTCATTTCGATCGCGAAACAAGCAGGAGAAGTCGTAGCGGCCCACACGGCACCGACGTTTGACGAGACGATCGGCGTCAACGACCGCGTCGCTCTCGCGCAGGCTGAGACGATTATGCGCAAGCGCACGAATGAGCGCCTCATGCGTGCAGGTGTGACGTTCATGAACCCGGCATCGACGTATATTTCACCAGATGCGGTCATCGGCTCGGATACAATCATTTATCCGGGGACGGTCATCCTTGGAAAAACTGTCATCGGTTCAGAATGTGTCATCGGTCCAAATTCAGATATTCGTGACAGTGTGATTGAAGACGGCGCGACGGTACGTCAATCGGTATTGAGCGACAGCCGTGTCGGAAACGGGTCACAGGTCGGGCCGTTCGCCCACCTTCGTCAACAAGCAGTGCTCGGCGCGAACACACGCGTCGGGAATTTCGTGGAAATTAAAAAATCAACATTCGGGGACGGGGCAAAAGCTTCGCACCTCAGCTACATCGGAGACGCTTCAATCGGTGAGCGCGTCAACTTAGGTTGTGGGTCGATCACGGTCAACTATGACGGAACGAACAAGTTTGAGACGGTCGTCGAAGCGGATGCGTTCGTCGGTTGTAACGTCAACTTGATCGCGCCGGTCACGGTCGGAAAAGGCTCAATTGTGGCCGCCGGCTCAACGATCACGGACGATGTCCCGGAAGAATCGCTCGCGATCGCACGTGAGCGTCAAACGAATAAAGAAGGTTACACGAAACGATAACTTGCTGCCAATTACTATTGAACACGATGGAGGAGAATCCTAAACATGTCTACTGTATATGAACGTGAAATTCGCCTATTTAGCTTAAATTCAAACCGCCCGCTCGCTGAAGAGATTGCCAAGGAAATCGGCATCCCGCTTAGCGATTGCCAAGTGAAGCGGTTTAGCGACGGAGAACTTTACATTAACATCGAGGAAAGCGTTCGAGGCGATGATGTGTACGTCATCCAATCGACGAGTTCACCAGTCAACGAGACGCTCATGGAGTTACTCGTCATGATTGATGCGTTGAAACGCGCGTCGGTTCGGACGATTAACATCGTCATGCCGTATTACGGCTACGCACGCCAAGACCGTAAGGCTCGTTCGCGTGAACCGATCACGGCGAAACTCGTGGCTGACCTCCTTACAGTAGCTGGCGCCACGCGCGTCATTACAATGGACTTGCATGCCGCACAAATTCAAGGTTTCTTCAATATCCCAGTAGACCAATTACTAGGAGTCCCGCTCATCTCGACGTATTTCGAGACGGAGGAATTCAAAGCGAAAGATATCGTCGTCGTGTCACCGGACCACGGTGGCGTCACACGCGCACGGAAGCTCGCTGAACGTTTGAAAGCGCCGATTGCGATTATCGACAAGCGCCGTCCGGAGGCGAACGTGGCTGAGGTCATGAACATCGTTGGCAGCGTCGAAGGCAAGACGGCGATCCTCATCGATGACATTATCGACACGGCTGGCACGATCACGCTCGCAGCTGACGCTATCGTCGCGGCGGGTGCGAAAGAAGTGTACGCATCGTGTACGCACCCTGTCTTGTCTGGTCCAGCGATGGAACGAATCGACAACTCATCGATCAAAGAACTCATCGTATTGAATACGATCGATTTGGCTGGTCGCGAGTGTTCGAACAAGATCAAGCAAATGTCGGTCGCCCGTTTGCTTGGGGAAGCGATCATGCGTGTCCACGAGCACAAATCGGTGAGCACGTTATTCGATTAAAAAAACGAGGCCCGAAGGCGTCCGCCTTTGGGCTTTTTTGTTCAGGAGGAAGCGGATGAAATGTATCGTCGGCCTAGGGAATCCAGGCAAAAAATATGAGATGACCCGTCACAACGTTGGCTTTTTGGCGATTGACCGCCTAGCCGAGAAGCACGGGATCAAATTAGATGAAGCCAAGTTTAAGGCAGTGATAGGAACGGGAAGAATCAATGGAGAACGTGTCGTCCTCGTCAAACCGCTCACGTACATGAATTTGTCAGGTGAGGCGGTCCGGCCGATCATGGACTACTATAAAATCGATATCGACGACTTGCTCGTCATCTATGACGATCTCGACATGGTCCCTGGAAAGCTACGCTTCCGTCCGAAAGGGAGCGCCGGTGGGCATAACGGGATCAAATCGTTGATTCAACATTTAGGTACGCAAGACTTTAAACGTTTGAAACTCGGGATTGGTCGCCCGCCCCATCCGGTAAAAGTCGTCGACTGGGTGCTCATGAATTATCGGAAAGAAGACATGTCTGAATTAAACGACACGCTCGACCAATCTGTGTCAGCCGCAACGGATTTTGTGGACACAGAATGGATCGCGCTCATGAATCGATATAACTAAAGGGTCGTTGTACCCTTTTTTGTCGTATGAGGTGGAGGAAAACAAATGAACGCTCTAGAGAGATTTATGGTGACACTGCCTGAGACAAAAATTATTCGCGATCGGTTGCCGAAACTCGACCGTCAACTCGTCACCGGATTGACGACGAGTGCCAAAGCACTCGTATTGGCTGGTTTAGCGAAAGAGTCGTCGCGACGTCTCGTCGTCGTCACGCACAACATGTATCAAGCCCAAAAGATGTACGATCAACTCGAGACGCTCATCGGCCCGAGTCAGGCACTCCTATACCCGATCGATGAGACGCTTGCCGGCGAACTGTCGCTGACATCTAGCCCAGAACTGCTCGCTGCCCGGATCGAGGCGCGAACACGTCTCCTCAATGAAGAGGGAGGCGTTATCGTCGTGCCGCTCGGTGGGTTGCGGCGATTCGTGCCGAGCCCGGCCGACTGGCAGGCGAGTCAGCATGTCATCCGACCGGGGCAAGAACTGGAGTTGAAGCCGTTCGGTGAAACACTCGTCTCGCTCGGATATGAACGAACGGCTACTGTCACGTCTCCGGGAGAGTTCTCAGTGCGAGGTAGCATCCTTGATGTGTATCCGCTGACCGAGGCTCGGCCGTACCGCATCGACTTGTTCGATACAGAAGTGGACTCGGTCTTCACGTTCGACGCCGAGACACAGCGATCGCTCGGGGTCGCGAAAGAGGCGGTCATCACGCCGGCGACCGAATTTGTGGCGTCGACGGACTTGCTGAAAAAGGCAGGCGAGGCGCTCCAACGTCAATACGATCGAACGCTTTCCCTCATCGAGACAGAGACGATTCGACAGGCGCTTGAAGAAGGGATCGCTCGTGACATCGAATTGTTCGGACGCGGGGACGTCCCAGAGAAGGTCGGGAAGTATACACCTCTTTTATACAAGTCGACGTTACTCGATTACGTCGGATCGGACGCGGTACTCGTTTTAGACGAAGTGGCGCGAATCGAGGATGCGGCGGACGTCCAAGACCGAGAGGAGGCGGAATGGTTCTCGTCCCTCATCGAACGGGGGGAATCGGTCTCGAACTACACGCTCGCCGTCCCGATGCATAAAGTGTTTCGTGACATGAAGCAAGTCGCGTTCTCACTTCTTCCATCGCGACGCTCCGGAATTCCGGAAGCCAATACGGTCCATCTCAGCTGTCGGCCGCTTCCAGCGTTTCACGGACAGATGCATCTACTGAAACAAGAAGTCGAGCGGTGGCAACAGAGTGATCACCGTATCGTCTTCCTTGCCGGTGACCGAGAACGAGCGGATAAAGTGGCGGCGTTACTTGACGATTACGGTGTCCCGTCAACGTTCACGAACGTCGACGGAGACTTGTTGCCGCGCCATGTGCACGTCATGATCGGACAAATCGAGGGCGGGTTCGAGCTCTCGACGAGCCGTCTCGTCGTCGTTTCGGAAGAAGAGTTGTTCAAGCGTGTGGCGAAACGAAAGCGTCAGACGAAGAACTTAACGAACGCCGAACGGATCAAAAGTTATCAGGAATTAAAACCAAACGACCACGTCGTCCATATCCACCATGGGATTGGGAAGTACCTAGGCATCAAGACGATCGAAGTCGGCGGCATCCACCAAGACTACTTGCATCTCGTCTATGCGGGGGACGATGCCCTCTACGTTCCCGTCGATCAAATCGATCTCGTCCAGAAGTACGTCGGAGCGGAAGGGAAAGAGCCGAAGATTTACAAGCTCGGCGGGACCGAATGGAAGAAAGTGAAATCGAAAGTCGCGAAATCGGTCGAAGATATCGCCGACGAACTGATCAAGCTGTACGCGGCTCGCGAAGCATCAGTCGGATTCGCGTTCCCGACGGACGATGAGGAGATGAGTCAATTCGAATCCTCATTCCCGTATGCGGAGACGGAGGACCAAGTCCGGTCGATTGCCGAGATTAAAGCGGATATGGAACGCTCACGGCCGATGGATCGTTTGCTGTGCGGCGACGTCGGCTACGGCAAGACGGAAGTGGCGATTCGGGCTGCCTTCAAAGCGGTGCTCGCGGGGAAACAAGTCGCGTTCCTCGTTCCGACGACCGTTCTAGCCCAACAACATTACGAGACGATGCTCGAACGATTCAGTGAATTCCCGATCAACGTCTCTGTCATGAGCCGCTTCCGCTCGAAGAGTGAGATGGCGGCGACGAAAAAAGGACTAAAGGAAGGGACGATTGATGTTGTCGTCGGGACGCACCGCGTCTTGTCGAAAGACGTGACGTTCGCCGACCTCGGTCTCGTCATCATCGATGAAGAACAGCGGTTCGGGGTCAAACATAAAGAGCGTCTGAAACAACTGAAGACGAATATTGACGTGTTGACGTTGACGGCGACCCCGATTCCGCGGACGCTTCACATGTCGATGATCGGCATCCGCGACTTGTCGGTGCTCGAGACGCCGCCGGAGAACCGTTACCCGGTTCAGACGTACGTCATGGAATATGACGGCATCGTGCTACGAGAAGCACTTGAACGCGAACTCGCACGCGGCGGACAAGCGTTCTTCCTCTACAACCGGGTCGAAGGGATCGAGCGGAAAGCCGAGGAGATTCGGGCGCTCTTACCGGAAGCGCGGATTGCGACGGCGCACGGGCGGATGACCGAGACGGAGCTCGAGAGCCAACTCATCAGTTTCTTAGAAGGGGAAGCTGACGTGCTCGTGTCGACGACGATCATCGAGACGGGGATCGATATCCCGAACGTGAACACACTCATCGTCCACGATGCGGATAAAATGGGGCTGTCACAGCTGTATCAACTTCGCGGTCGCGTCGGACGTTCGAATCGGATCGCCTACGCCTACTTCACATATCGAAAAGATAAGCGTCTGACGGAAGTGGCGGAGAGCCGTCTGCAAGCGATCAAGGAGTTTACCGAGCTCGGGAGCGGCTTCAAGATCGCGATGCGCGATTTGTCGATCCGAGGTGCCGGGAACTTGCTTGGCGCCCAACAGTCTGGGTTCATCGACTCGGTCGGTTTTGACTTATACTCACAAATGCTGTCGGAAGCAATCGAAGAACGGAAAGACCGGATGCGAGGACAAGCGAAGCAAGTCGTCTTCAAACCGGAAATCTCGTTCCAAGCCGATGCGTATATCCCGGACGACTACTTGTCGGATAGCGAACTGAAGATCGAGATGTATAAACGTTTCAAATACGTCGATACACCGGAAGCGTTGTTCGCGCTTCAAGACGAGTTGATCGAGCGGTTCGGAGAATTCCCGGAACCGGTCGCGCTATTGATTCAATTGACGCGCCTCCGCATTTACGGCGAGATGGCGCGGGTGGCTCGGATTAAACAAGTGCCGGGTCGCGTCGAGATCGTCTTGACGATGGAATCGACGACAGCGCTCGACGTCCCGTCCTTTATGGAGTGGACGATGCCGCTCGGCCGCAAACTCGGTGTCGGCCAAGATAACGGTGCGCTTAAACTATCTCTCAGCGGTCGGATGCCGGTCGTCGAGCTGTTGAACGATGCCGATTCGGTGCTCGAGGAACTGACGAAGAGGCTGGCGCATGCGTCCGTCCAGTAAGTTTGCGACCGGTGTCGTCCTGTTCGCGCTCGCGGGTTATTTGACGAAGTTTATCAGTTTCGCCTATCGCGTCCCCTATCAAAACATTGCCGGTGACTTCGGATTATACGCCTACCAAACCGTGTATCCGTTTGCGGCCATCGTCGCTTCGCTCGGTATGTATGTGATGCCCGTCGTCATCGCCAAAATCGGGGTCGATGCGAACGGGCCGAGACGCAAGCTTGAAGTGCTGTGGGGGAGCTTCTACGTCCTCCTCACGTTGGCCATCACGCTCGTCATCGCCATGTGGGGGCTCGCCCCGACGATTGCAGACTGGCTTGGTGACCGTGAACTGGCCCCGACGCTTCGGGTGATCAGTCTCAGTTATTTGCTCATGCCTGCGCTCGCTGTCTTACGGGGGTCGTTTCAAGCGATTGATGATTTGAAACCGAGTGCGGCCTCACAAGTGCTTGAGAACCTTGTGCGTGTCGCTGTGTTGCTCGCCGCATTGCTCATCGGTGTCCATGTCGGCCTCGATGCGTATGCGTTGAGTCGTTACGCCTATGGGGCCACACTTGTCGGCGGGGTCGTTGCGATTGTCGGGCTCGGCGTCTGGGCGAAAGGATTCACGTTTCGTTTCGTCCGCGTCCGCGTCTCGACGTTGCGGGACGTATTACGTGTCTTGTTGACGACCGGATTAGCGGTCGGATTCGCCTCACTCGGCATCTTATGGATGCAACTCGTTGATTCGTTCACCATCGTCAATTTGACGGGTGCCGACTTTGACGCCAAAGTGAGCAAAGGTGTATTCGACCGGGGCTACCCGCTCGTGCAGTTCGCGATTTTGTTCACGACAGCGCTCGGTATGGCGAACGTGCCAAGTCTTGTCCGTCATTACCGGGCACAACGGATCGAGGCGACGGCTGCTGGGTTGCGTTCGATGATTCGAGTGACGACGGCGGTCGCTGCCGCTGCCACGATCGGTTTAATGGGAGTGATGTTCCCGTTGAATGTGGCCTTGTTTGAAAACGCGGACGGAACGATGGCCCTTATTCTGCTCTCGACGAGCACGTTTGCGGCCTCGCTCGCCGTGGCCAGCATGACGTGTCTCCAAGCGATTGATAAAGAACGAACAGCGGCGCTTGGAATGATGATGGCGATCGTCTTGAAACTGGCCGTCAACTTATGGCTCGTTCCTCGCTACGGGATCGCGGGTGCCGCGATTGGCACGTCACTCGCCTTTTTAGGAATGGCCGCCTACAATTTTAATCGGCTCGATCAAGTCATTCCGCTCGGCATGCTTCGCTTGAAACATTACGGTGTATTGTTGAAGACGGTTGTGCCGATGGGACTCGTCCTCTTTTTGATGAACCTCATCGGACTCGAACGCGTCACACATCGACTCGATGCGCTCGTCTGGCTGGGTGTTATGATTGTGACAGGCGGCGGCATATATGTATGGAGATTATGGAAAGAACAAGTATTGACGACGGAGGAATGGGAAATGATTCCGTTCGGTAACCGTTTCATCCATTTGATTGATAAAAAGGAGAACTGATATGAGCTTTGGAATTACGGTCGTCGGGCTAGGATCCGGCGAAATGGAGCAACTTCCGCTCGGTGTGTATCGCCATTTGAAACAGCAGCCCCTCGTCTGGTTGCGCACGAAGGACCATCCTGTCGTCGCTGAACTGGAGGCGGACGGTGTGCATTTCGAATCGTTTGATTCGGTATATGAGTCGTGCGACACGTTCGAGGCTGTCTACACCGAGATTGTCGAGACGCTCCTGACTAAAAGTGAAGAGCTCGCCATCACGTATGCGGTCCCAGGTCATCCGTTCGTCGCCGAACGAACGGTCGAGCTTTTAATAGAGAAAGGTGCCGACGTCACGTTCCTCGGCGGGCAAAGCTTTTTAGACGCCATGTTCCAGGCGTTGCGCATCGACCCGATCAACGGGTTCCAATTACTCGATGCGACGGCACTTGATGTCGAACGGATTCAAGTGACGCAACACGTGTTGATCGGCCAAGTGTATGACGGATTCGTAGCCGGAGACGTGAAAGTCCAGTTGATGGAACGCTATCCGGACGAGCACATCGTCAAACTCGTGACGGCTGCCGGGACGAAACGCGAGCGGGTCAGTGAAATCCCGCTCTATGAGATGGACCGCGTGGCAGAAGTCGACAACTTGACGACGCTTTATGTGCCACCGTTGACGGATGAAACGCATTTGGCGCGCGAATTTTCGACGTTGACGCACATCATCGCGACGCTCCGCGGTCCGGACGGGTGCCCGTGGGACAAGAAGCAGACGCACGAGTCGCTTCGCAAATATTTGCTTGAAGAGGCGTATGAGTTGATCGAGGCGATTGATGCCGAAGATGACGACGCGATCGTCGAAGAGCTCGGTGATGTGTTGTTACAAGTCATGCTCCACGCCCAAATCGGAGCGGACGACGGCTATTTCGATATCCGGGACGTCATCGGATCGATCAGCGAGAAAATGGTACGTCGTCACCCGCATGTGTTTGGCGATGTGACGGTGCGTGACGCGAACGATGTCATTTCCAACTGGAATGTGATTAAACAGACCGAAAAAGGGGAAAAGAAGAAATCGCAGCTAGACGGTGTCCTCATGACGCAACCAGGCTTAATGCGCGCGGAACAACTGCAAAAGAAAGCAGCGACGGTCGGGTTCGAATGGGACGACGTCAGCGGAGCGTTCGAAAAGCTCGAAGAAGAATTACGGGAGTGGAAAGAACGTCCAGAAGACGAGACGGAGCTTGGTGATGTGTTGTTCTCGATTGTCAATGTCGCCCGCTATTATGCGTTGAACGCCGAACAAGCGCTCGAACGAACGAATCAAAAATTTAAGAGACGGTTTGAATATATCGAGGCGAACGGTCCGATTGAGGACATGACGCTCGAGCAGATGGACCGGCTCTGGAATGAAGCGAAGGAGCAGGGATTATGAGATTAGACAAGTTTTTGAAAGTGTCGCGTTTGATCAAACGACGTACGTTAGCCAAAGAAGTAGCCGACCAAGGACGCATCGAACTGAACGGACAAACCGCGAAAGCGAGCACGGACGTCAAGGTCGGGGACGAGCTTCAAATTCGCTTCGGCAATAAACTCGTCACGGTCGTCATCGATTCGATTGCCGAACATGCACGCAAAGAAGACGCGAAGGAAATGTACCGCTTGATCAAAGAAGAAAAGGTGAACAGTGGTACGGAAGCGTAAAAAAAAGGTATACTGGACGTACTAGGACAGGAGGAAGGTGATTCGATGAATGGACGTACCCCGATCGATCGCAAACAGCGAATTCGGGCTCTCGACGAACGGAGAGAACAGCTGGAAAAAGATCAGACCCGGCGACGTATCCATCTTCGACGCCGCCTGGCCGCGGCCTCGCTCCTTTTCTTGTTGATGATCGTGTTGATCGGTCAGAGCTACTTCACAAAAGTCGGCTACGTTTCGGAGCAAGAGCGAAATCAGAACGAAGCGCAAGTCGAGTTGAATGAAGTGAAAGAAGAGCAAGCGGAATTGCAGGAGCAGGTCGAACGTTTACAAGACGATGAATATATCGCCAATCTCGCGCGCAACGAGTTGTTGTTTTCGAAAGATGGCGAGATTATTTTTTACTTCTCACCAGAGGAATAAGTCGCTTCGTTGACCGTTGACGAAACGACTCGTATAATTGTAGGGAATCAATCAAAAAAAGGAGTACATTATTTTATGTCAATTGAAGTAGGAAGCAAGGTACAAGGTAAGGTTACAGGGATTACGCATTTCGGAGCGTTCGTAGAACTTCCAAACGGAAAAACAGGTTTGGTGCACATCAGTGAAGTGGCGGATTCTTACGTCAAAGACATCAATGAAGTCCTCACGGTCGGTCAGGAAGTCACGGTCAAAGTATTGAACGTCGAGAACGATGGCAAAATCGGGTTGTCCATCAAGAAAGCGGTTGACCGTCCTGTGAGCGAACGTCCTGAGCGTCCGGCAGGCGAGCGTTTCTCTCGCGGCCCACGTCCAGGTGGCCCAGGTCAAGGTCAAGGACCACGACCAGGTGGCCCAGGACAAGGTCCACGCGGCGGCGGTGGCCCACGCGGTGGCGGCGGTCCACGCGGTGGTGGCGGACGTCGTGAAGTACGTCGTGAGCCTGAAACGTTTGACACGTTGATGAGCAAGTTCTTGAAAGATAGCGACGAGCGTCTCACAACGTTGAAACGTCAGACTGATTCGAAACGCGGTGGGCGTGGAGCCAAGCGCGGGTAACCCTTCGTAAACCACTAGCTTCTACTCGTAACGATACAAGCTTTTTCACATGCGAACTGCATTGCCACAGACGTGAACCGTCTGTGGCTTTTTTGTCGTTTAAATAGTTATAAAAAATAACTAAAAAAGGTTGCATTTTTCAGAAGAAGCGAGCACAATAGGGAACATGAAAAAATAGTTATGTTTTATAAGTGAAGGTGGAGGAACAGATATGAATGGATGGAAACTATGGAAGGCCGAGTGGCGAAGCATTGGGAAAGATCCGCGGGTATGGATCCCGATTCTAGCGGTCGTGCTCGTGCCGCTCATGTATGCGGGGATGTTTTTATGGGCGTTTTGGGACCCGTACGGTCAGATGAAGGACTTACCGGTCGCCATCGTCAATGAAGATAGCGGGGCAACGTTCGAAGGTGATTCACTCGCGATCGGAGATGAGCTCGTCGATAAACTGCTCGCTTCGGAAGCTTTTGAATTTGTTGAGACGACTAAAGAAGAGGCGGAATCGGGCTTACAGGACCACGCCTACTATATGACGATTGAGATTCCAAAGGACTTCTCGGAGAAGGCGACGACCGCACTTGATGATCAACCGGAACGGCTCGAACTCAAGTATATCGCCAACGAATCTTATAACTTCTTGGCCGCTCAAATCGGCGGTTCAGCGATGGAACAAGTAAAAGCGGAACTATCGACGGAAGTGGCGAAGCAGTACGTCAGCGCGTTGCGGGATGGCATTGATGAAGCGGCCGCTGGTCTTGGGGAGGCGGCAGACGGCGCCTCACTTCTCGCTAACGGTTCGGAGACGGCGAAGAACGGTGCGACCCAACTTGCCGATGGCGCCGCACTCCTCGCTTCGAAACAGCAACAACTTGCAGACGGAGCGGGTCGTTTAGGTGAAGGCGTGTCTCAACTCGCAACGGGCACGACCGATTTGGCTGATGGTAGTCGACGAGTGTATGAAGGAAGTGCGGCCCTGTCAGATGGGGCCCGTCGCGTGGATGACGGCGCGTCCGTCCTCCTAGACGGAACGAATCAACTCGTCGAAGGAACGACGGCATTCGCCTTGAAACTTGAGGAGCTGCATACGGGCGCGAAGTCGCTTGACGAAGGGATGCGACACTTGGCGGCGGGGATTGATCAAGCGAAGTCTGGCAGTGAACGGCTCGTCGCCGGCTCGAGTGAGTTGGCGACCGGGATGACGAACGCCAAACAAGGCAACGCCGCGCTCTTGGCAGGGGAGACCGAATTGATTGACGGCATCGGACAAATGAAGACGATGCTACTCGCCAATCAAGACGAATTGATGCAACAACTTTCGGCGTTGGCACAATCGGGTCAACCGATTCCTCCAGAAGTGCTTCAACAAGTAGTAAGTCGACTTGAGGAAGGTCAACAGGCCACGGCGGCTGGGTTTGACGAGCTCACGGTAGGGGCGACACGTGTCCGAGACGGACAAGCCGCGCTAGACGCCGGCTTAACGAAAGCAGAAGCAGGAGCGAATGAACTTGCTTCAGGTTTGGCAGCACTGAATGAAGGACAAGCCGAGTTGGCCGATGGGGCCACGGCGCTCGCTGCCGGTTCGGCCCGACTCGAGCAAGGGGCACAGACGGCTGCGGCGAGTTCGAATGAGCTCGCATCAGCGAGTACGACGTTGAACGCCGGTGCAGGGCAGTTGAGAGACGGGACATCTGAACTGGCTTCGGGCAGTACGCGTTTGACAGAAGCGACCGGTGCGCTGACGGACGGAAGCAAGAAGCTCGCTGCCGGCGCGAAAGACGCGGAAGACGGAACGCGCACGCTGTCTGACGGGGCGATACAACTTGCTGATGGCGGGGCGACGATTGCGTCAGGAAGCAGCGAACTGAAGGACGGCTTGTCTGAACTCGAGTCAGGGAATGCCACGCTGCGTGACGCGTTGGCCGAAGGAGCCGACCGAGCGTCCATCGATCTCGGAGACGACAACGTCGACATGATGGCGGGTCCGGTCACGGTCGTAAACGATTCGATTCATCACGTGCCGAACTACGGGACGGGCTTTGCCCCGTACTTCATGTCGCTCGGCCTCTTCGTCGGGGCACTTTTGCTCTCGATCGTCTATCCGCTCTACGACCCGGCAGGTAAACCGAAACGAAGCTTGTCTTGGCTCGCCTCGAAATCGGGCGTCTTGATTGTCATCGGGTTCGTTCAAGCGCTCGTATTAGACGTCGCGATGGTATACTTGCTCGGGTTAGAAGTCGATGCGCCACTTCAGTTCTTCGGATTCAGTTGGCTAGCGAGCATCACGTTCTTAATGATCGTCCAACTGCTCGTGACGGTACTCGGGAATCCGGGACGCTTCGTCGCCATCATCCTGCTCATCTTGCAGCTGACGACGTCGGCCGGAACGTTCCCGTTAGAGCTGATCCCACGGGCACTCCAACCGTTCAACGCGTTACTCCCGATGACGTATACGGTGGCCGGTTATAAAGAAATTCTATCTGGCGACGGTGCGCAATATTTACAGTCGGCGACGATTTACCTCCTGCTCGTCTCGCTTGCTTGTCTCGGGCTGTTATGGGGTTATTTCCGGATTGCTTGGAAAAAGAAATATCGGGGTATTCCGTCTGAAGCGTGATGTAAAAGGAAACGAAAATCGTGTATAGTGAGGAAGACGACACTGTACACGATTTCTTTTATAAAAAAACTTTAAAAAAGAATTGACACGAACGTGGTGACTGGTTATTATAGAAAATGTGCTTAGGACACAACACAATAACATGGCGGTGTAGCTCAGCTGGCTAGAGCGTACGGTTCATACCCGTGAGGTCGTGGGTTCGACTCCCTCCGCCGCTACCATTTTATTTAGGCCCGTTGGTCAAGCGGTTAAGACACCGCCCTTTCACGGCGGTAACACGGGTTCGAATCCCGTACGGGTCACTTACCTAAGCGAACAAGTCATCTCATCTGAGGTGGCTTTTTTTGTTATCTCAAGGAGGGCGGAAGATGCCAAACGTATTGCTGGCCGTATCGGGCGGAGTCGATTCGATCGTATTGCTTCATCAGATGGTCGCGAAAGGCCTCGACGTCGGCGTCGCGCACGTCCATCACGGACAGCGCCGTGCATCCGATGAGGAGTATCGGTTCGTCGAACAGCTCGCGCGCGAATATGGCGTCCCGTTTCACGGCAAGCGGTTAATCATCGAGACGGCGTCACAAGCAGCTTACCGGGAAGCGCGTTATGCATTTTTCGAGACGGTCATGCAGGAGTGCGGCTATCGTGAGTTGATGACGGCCCATCACGCCGATGACGTCGTCGAGACGGTGTTGATTCAATTGCATCGCAACGTCGTCGAAGTGACGGGCATCCCGGAGCGTCGCCCGTTCGGCGGCGGGGTGCTCGTCCGTCCGCTGTTAGATGAAACGAAACAAAGTCTCATCGCCTACGCGCGACAGCACGATCTCGAATGGCGTGAAGACGCCACGAACGCGAAGACGGATTATTTGCGTAACCGAATGCGTCATCTCGTCATCCCCCCGTTACGGGCGGGGTGGCCGACGCTCGTCCGGGACGTGTGTGCAACAGCACGCGCGAACCGACGAACATGGCAACGACGTTATGCGGCCATGACCGTATGGATGGACCGTCACGTCGATCTTGAAATGAAAGCGTTTCATGTGAAACTTGAAGCGGTTATGGTCTTGTCGGCAGAAGAACGTTATGTGCTCGGGCGGCTTTTATCCGAGCGATTCGGGGTACAGGTAGCGGAAGGTATGACGCGACTCATGCAAAGTAAACGAGGGACGGGTGTGTACGATGTGGGCGGGGATTTTCGTTTAGAGAAGCGTGACGGCGGCATCGCTCTGACGGAACGAGGACAACTGTCAATCCCGTCGCCGCAACGAGTCGAGACGCTCCCGACACGCGTGACGTTCGGTGAACACGTCGTTTCGCTTGAAGTGACGGAAGATGGTCGTGGTTTCCCGCTCGATGCACTCGAGTGGCCGCTATACGTCCGTTCACCACGACCGGGAGACCGGATTAGCCTCTCGGTCGGGACGAAGAAAGTCGCCCGTGTGTTGATTGATGCAAAAGTCCCGCGCGAAAAACGTCCGTTTATCCCGTTATTAGTTGACGCAACTGGTCGAATTATCGCTATAGTAGGAATAAGAGTTTCCGACTTTCCAGAGAAGTCGGATGCGAGATGCCCACGATTAATGGTAAAATGGTGATTGTGTCGGATTAGAAAGAGGAGGATTTCAAGATGTCATTAATGAACGATATGGAAAAGGTGCTCATTTCGAGTGAAGAGATTCAAGGAAAAGTGAAAGAACTCGCGGTAACGCTCAGCGAAGAATATAAAGAAGAGTTTCCGCTTCTCGTCTGTGTATTGAAAGGCGCGATGCCATTCATGTCAGACCTCGTCAAAGAAATGGATATCCATTTAGAGATGGATTTCATGGACGTGTCGACGTATCACGGAGGGACGTCTTCGACAGGTGAAGTGAAAATCGAGAAAGATTTAAACACGTCTGTAGAAGGTCGTGACATCTTGATTGTAGAAGATATCATTGATAGCGGGCTCACGCTCGGTTATCTCGTAGACCTCCTTAAATATCGTAAAGCGAAGTCGGTGAAAATCGTGACGTTGCTCGATAAGCCAACAGGACGTAAAAACGGATTGTCCGCAGATTATAGCGGTTTCGTGATTCCTCACGAATTCGTCGTGGGCTACGGTCTCGATTATGAGGAGAAATATCGTAACCTTCCTTACGTCGGTGTGCTCAAGCCGAGCGTTTACGGGGGCTAACGTTTTTCTTTTGAAAATGTGACGTGGTAAGATAAAAGAAATACCCAAAGTATACACATATACTGAATGGGCGAGAACATCGTTTCTCGGAATAGGAGGCAGAGAATGAATCGTGCAGTGAAAAACACCTTAGTTTTCGGTGTGATTTTCCTAGCCTTGATCTTGTTCCTTCAATATTTACAAAACCCGAGCAGCCAGAGCGAGACGCTCACGTACTCGAAGTTTTTGGAATATGTGGAAGAAGGTCGGATTGAAACGGCGACCGTGCAAGAAATTCCGGGTGCCATCTCGATCACAGGTGATCTTTCAGGAGATGAAGACCAGCGTTTTGAAACGAACATCCCGGCCAACGAGGCCGAATACGCCGAAGTGCTCTCGTCACTCCGTGCGAATACGGACATTAGCGTCGAAGAAGCAGAGTCAAGTGGGAACTGGTTCAGCATCGTGTTTGCGATCTTACCGTTCATCATCATCTTCATCTTGTTCTTCTTCTTGCTCAACCAAGCCCAAGGCGGCGGCGGTGGCGGTCGTGTGATGAACTTCGGGAAATCGAAGGCGAAATTGTACGATCAAGAGAAGCGCCGTGTGACGTTCAAAGACGTCGCCGGAGCGGACGAAGAGAAACAAGAGCTCATCGAAGTCGTTGAATTCTTGAAAGACCCGCGCAAGTTCTCGAAACTCGGGGCGCGCATTCCGAAAGGGGTCCTTCTCGTCGGTCCTCCAGGGACAGGTAAGACACTCCTCGCCCGTGCGGCGGCGGGTGAAGCCGGTGTACCGTTCTTCTCGATTTCAGGTTCTGATTTCGTAGAGATGTTCGTCGGGGTCGGGGCATCACGTGTCCGTGACTTGTTCGAGAACGCGAAGAAGAACGCGCCGTGTATCATCTTCATCGATGAGATCGATGCGGTCGGACGTCAACGTGGTGCCGGTTTAGGTGGCGGCCACGATGAACGTGAGCAGACGCTCAACCAATTGCTCGTCGAAATGGACGGGTTCAGCGACAACGAAGGGATCATCATGATTGCCGCGACGAACCGTCCGGATATCCTTGACCCAGCCCTTCTCCGTCCAGGACGTTTTGACCGTCAAATCACGGTCGATCGTCCGGACGTGAAAGGCCGGGAAGAAGTACTCAAAGTTCATGCCCGCAACAAACCGCTCGATTCGACAGTTGACTTGAAGTCGATCGCGCAGCGGACGCCTGGATTCTCAGGTGCTGACTTGGAGAACTTGCTCAACGAGGCGGCGCTCGTCGCTGCCCGGTCTGACCGCTCGGCAGTATCGATTGTCGACGTTGAGGAAGCGATTGACCGCGTCATCGCGGGACCTTCGAAGAAGAGCCGCGTTATCTCGGAGAAAGAACGTCAAATCGTGGCTTATCACGAGGCGGGCCACACGATCATCGGTATCGAGCTTGAGAACGCTGACGAAGTCCATAAAGTGACGATCGTTCCACGCGGAAACGCGGGCGGCTATGTCGTCATGCTTCCGAAAGAAGATCGTTACTTCATGACGAAACCAGAACTCGAAGATAAGATTGTCGGTCTTCTCGGTGGCCGCGTGGCGGAAGATGTGATCTTCGGTGAAGTATCAACCGGAGCGAGCAACGACTTCCAACGCGCAACGGGAATCGCTCGGAAGATGGTCATGGATTACGGGATGAGCGACAAACTCGGACCGCTCCAACTCGGATCAAACCATGGCGGACAAGTGTTCTTGGGACGTGACTTCCAAACGGAACAAAACTACTCGGATGCCATCGCCCAAGACATCGATCTTGAGATTCGTGATATCATCAACCGCTGCTATGCGAAAGCGAAGCAAATTTTGACGGAACGTCGTGACGATCTCGAACTCGTTGCGAAGACGCTTCTCGAAGTCGAAACGCTCGACTCGAAGCAGATTCGTCACTTGATCAAGACGCGCGAGTACCTTCCGCATGAGCCGGAAGAGCCGTCGACACCATCGACGGACGATTCGAACGACGAAGCGAAGAAAGATGAGGCGGCCGTCAAGCACGGTCAAATCATCGATCAACCTGAGTCGGTTCAAGAAGTGAAGCCGGATGTCGTCCCGGAAGGCGATAAGCCTGAGGCGACACCAACGGAACGCCCGAACAACGAATCGCGTTAAACGAAAGAGACGAATGCCCTAGATGAGGCATTCGTCTTTTTTCGTGTTATAATTCGAGCGAACTGTAATTGACAACAAAGTGAGGAACTATATCATGATTTTAGTGATCGATGTTGGGAATACAAATATTGTTCTCGGGATGTATGATGGCGAGACGCTCGTCCACCATTGGCGCATCTCGACGGACCGTACGAAAACGACCGATGAGTATGGCATGCTCGTCAAGTCGTTGTTTGACCACTCGAACGTTTCGTTCGATCAAATCGATGGCGTGATTCTTTCGTCCGTCGTCCCGCCCGTCATCTTTCCGCTTGAACAGATGTCGCAACGCTACTTCAACGTCCGCCCGATCGTCGTTGGCCCGGGCGTGAAGACAGGGCTCGATATCCATGTCGATAATCCGCGTGAAGTCGGGGCCGATCGCATCGTCAACGCGGTCGCTGGTATCGCGAAATATGAGGGTCCGCTCATCATCGTCGACTTCGGTACGGCGACGACGTATTGTTATATCGATGCATCCCGTCGCTATCACGGGGGCATTATCTCGCCGGGAATTATGATTTCGGTCGAGGCGCTCTATCAACGGGCGGCCAAGTTGCCTCGCATCGAGCTCGCGACTCCTCCGACTGTCGTCGGAAAGAACACAATCCAGGCGATGCAATCGGGAACGTATTACGGGTATGTCGCGCAAGTCGACGGAATCGTCAGTCGTATGAAGCGCGAAGTCGGAGAGGCGACCGTCATCGCGACGGGCGGTCTCGCTCGTCTCATCAGTGAACATGCCGAAACGATCGACGTCGTCGATTCCTTCTTGACGCTCGATGGGCTCCGCCTCATCTATGAGCGCAACCAGAAATAAATTTAAAGGAGTTACTCAATATGATCCAACCAGAACAACAAGCGTTACTTGACCAAATGAAAGCAGACTATCTCGTCCGAGCGTTAGGGTTCAACGGAGAAGTCCGCGCCTTTGCCGTTCGTACGACAAAAACGATCTTTGAAACCCAGCTTCGCCACCAGACGACACCGGTCGCTTCGGCTGCCCTTGGCCGGACGATGACGATCGGTACGATGATCGGGGCGATGCAAAAAGGTGCCGCCCGTGTCACGCTTAAAGTCGAAGGTGACGGTCCGATCGGGAAAATCATCGTCGATGCCGACACAGCCGGCGATGTCCGTGGTTACGTGTCACATCCGCGCGTCGAAGGTGGAACGTTCGTCAACGACCACGGATTGACGAAACTGAAAGTCGGTGAAGTCGTCGGTCGCGGTACGATCTCGGTCATCAAAGATCTCGGGTTGAAAGACTATGTCGGTGGATCGTCTGAAATCCAAACCGGAGAGATCAGTGAAGACTTCACGTACTACTTCGCGACGTCAGAACAAGTTCCGTCAATCGTCGGTGCGGGCGTTCTCGTCCTTCCGGAAGATGAATCGATTCTTGCCGCGGGTGGGATCATCGTGCAATTGATGCCGGATGCGTCAGAAGAAACGATTCAAGCGTTAGAGAACGCGTTGAAGACGTTCCCGCCGGTCTCTGTGTTAATTGGTGAAGAGAAGACGCCGGAAGAGATGCTCGGCATGCTCCTCGGGGACAGTCTCGAACTGCTCGACAACAAACCGGTCCAGTTCAACTGCACGTGCAGCCGCGACCGGATGGAAGGCGCCATCATCGGCCTCGGTGCCGAAGAGATTCGTCAAATGATCGAAGAAGACGGCGGAGCCGAAGCGGTCTGCCATTTTTGTGGGGAAAAGTATCACTTCTCAGCTGAACAGTTAGAAACGATGAAACAGCAAGCACGTTAAGCGGTTCGTTCCAAATTGCATATTTTCAAACTGATAGGGTATGATTACAATATCGGAATAGTCGGAATTATGGAGGAGGAAATAGCATGCGTATCGTAGATTCAGTGACAGATTTGATTGGGAAGACACCGATTGTGAAATTGAACGGTCTTACGGGACCGGATGACGCCACGGTTTATATGAAGTTGGAGTATATGAATCCAGGGTCGAGTGTAAAAGACCGGATTGCCTTAGCGATGATCGAGGCGGCCGAAAAAGACGGTGCCTTAAAACCGGGTGACACGATCATTGAACCGACGAGCGGGAACACCGGAATCGGTTTGGCGATGGTCAGTGCCGCTAAAGGGTACAAGACCATTCTCGTCATGCCGGAAACGATGAGCATGGAACGTCGCAACTTACTTCGCGGTTATGGCGCTGAGCTCATCTTGACGCCAGGTCCGGAAGGGATGGGCGGAGCGATTCGCCGCGCGACAGAAGAAGCTGAGGCGAACGGATATTTCCTCCCCCAACAATTCAACAACGTGGCCAACCCGAACGTCCATGAGATGACGACAGGACCAGAAATCGTCGAGGCGTTTGAAGCGGCCGGTTTGGACGTCGATGCGTTCATCGCGGGCGTCGGTACAGGCGGTACGATCACGGGAGCCGGTAAAGTGTTGAAGGCGAAATACCCAGACGTGCAAATTTTGGCGGTCGAGCCAGTCGATTCACCGGTCTTGTCGGGCGGAAAGCCTGGTCCGCATAAAATCCAAGGAATCGGGGCCGGCTTTATCCCTTCGATCCTCGATACGGAGATTTATGAAGGCGTCCTTCAAATCACGACGGACCAAGCGTTCGAATATGCTCGACTCGCGGCGCGTACGAACGGCGTCCTCGGCGGCATCTCGTCAGGTGCGGCCATCGCTGCAGCAGTCGACACAGCTAAACGACTCGGCAAAGGCAAAAACGTGCTTGCGATCATCCCGTCGAACGGGGAACGGTACTTGAGCACACCGCTCTATCAATTCGACGAAGAATCGGACAGCGTTCGTTCATAAGGAAAAGGGGCAGTTACCGAGAGACAACATCTTTCGGGAACTGCCTTTTCTTGTGTACAATTAAAGGCATGAACTAGAGGAACGGGGGAATGGGATGTGAGGACGACAGCGTTCAAAACAATCCGGATGACAAAAGAGAGCATGTACGAGACGTATTTGACGTTGACGGAAGGAAAAGAGCGTTACGCGTGGCTCGAGAGCGGTCGAGTCGGGCGGTATACGGTAGCGGGAGTCGAACCGTTCGCTACGCTTCACGTGAAAGACGAGGTTGGAACGCTCACGACCGAGGCCGGGACAGAGACGATCCACGGTCGCCCGCTCGATATCGTCGAATCGGTGCGTTCGCGTTTCGTGGCGACGCGGCCGACCGGGGCTCCGCCTTTTTTTGGCGGGATGATCGGATATGTCAGTTACGACGTCGCCCGGACGCTCGAACGTTTGCCGCGAGAAGCGGAAGATGATTTGGCGACACCGGACGTATCGTTCTTGTTGTTCGACGAGGTGGCGGTGTTTGATGAAGAAGACTCGCTCTTATACGTGATGGTCACCGGAGACGAGGACGTCGACGTGAAACTTGAACGCTTTGCCGCTCTTTGGCATACGGAGACGAACTATACGTTCGGACCAGTCGCACACGATGCGGTCGAGCGTTCGCGTTCGCTCTCCCGCGAAGAATTTGTCGCGGCGGTCAAGAAGATTCAACACTATATCGTCGAGGGCGACGTGTTTCAAGTGAATTTGAGCGTCAGGCAATCCGAACCGCTCCTCGCCGACCCCCGTCACGTTTACGATACGCTTCGGCGCATGAATCCATCCCCGTACATGGGCTATTTTAAGGATGATGCTTTGACGATGGTGTCGGCTTCTCCGGAACTGTTGATCGAAAAGCACGGGTCCGCGATCTCGACCCGCCCGATCGCGGGGACGAGGCCGCGCGGTCGCGACGAGAAAGAAGACATGGAGTTGGCGCGCACGTTGCTCGACAATGAGAAGGAGCGGGCCGAGCACGTCATGCTCGTTGACTTGGAGCGCAACGACCTCGGCAAAGTGGCGGCGTATGGAACGGTGCACGTCGATGAGTTGATGGTCATCGAGAAGTATTCCCACGTCCAACATATCGTCTCGAACGTCCGCGGGGTGATACGTCCCGACGTGTCCGGTGCCGAGGCGCTCGGAGCAATGTTCCCAGGTGGAACGATCACCGGCGCCCCGAAAATTCGAACGATGGAGATTATCGAGGAGCTTGAACCGTTCCGCCGTGGGATTTATACGGGGTCGTTCGGTTGGATCAGTTGGGATGATGACCTCGTCTTCAACATCACGATTCGGACGATGGTCGTCAAAGACGGCATGGCCCACGTCCAAGCTGGTGCCGGTATCGTCATCGATTCCGATCCGGTCGCAGAATATGAAGAATCGCTGTCGAAAGCGAAAGCGCTATGGGCGGCGAAAGCGTCAACGGAGGCGACGACATGATATTACTCATTGATAACTACGATTCATTCACTTACAACTTGGTCCAATACTTCGGGGAACTGGGCGAGCAGATCGTCGTCCGGCGAAATGACGACATCACGCTCGAAGACATCGACACGTTAAGTCCGGACTATCTCGTCATCTCACCAGGGCCCTGTACGCCGAACGAGGCCGGGATCAGCATTGAGGCGATTCGTTCGTTCGCCGGTCGTATCCCGATTCTCGGCGTCTGTCTCGGGCACCAAGCGATCGCGCAAGCGTTCGGCGGTGAAGTCGTCCATGCCGAACGTCTCATGCATGGAAAGACGTCGCCGATTCGCCATGACGGGAAGACGATTTTTACGGGAATCCCGCAAGAGACGATCGTGACACGGTACCATTCGCTCGCCGTAGCCCGGGAGTCGTTCCCCGACTGTCTCGAAGTGACGGCGGAAACACAGGAAGGCGAGATCATGGCGCTACGGCATAAGTCGTTGCCAATCGAAGGGGTCCAGTATCATCCGGAGGCAATTTTGACGGAACACGGCAAAGAGATGGTTCGAAACTTCATTGAGGTATACCGCCATGTGGCTTTGGCATAACGGCGAATTGCGCGGAAGCGATGAAGTGACGATTCCCGTATACGATCACGGCTTTCTATACGGGATGGGCTTGTTCGAGACGTTCCGAACGTTTGAAGGACACCCGTTTCTATGGGACGCGCATTGGGAGCGACTAGAGAAAAGCATGGAGGCGCTTTGGATCGACCTCCCATATAAGAAACAAGACATCGAGCAGGCGATCCAAGACGTCACCCGTCAAAATAACGCGCCGAACCTCTATATCCGGCTCAACGTCTCCGCGGGAGTCGCACCGCTCGGTCTTCATGACGGACGTTACGTGCGACCGAACGTGACGCTCCTTGTCAAACCGTTGCCCGACGCGTTCGAACCGGTCGAGAAGACGCTTGAGGCGCTCCCATTTCCGAGAAGCCGGCCCGAGGCGGCGTTCCGGCTGAAATCTCATCATTATATGAACAACATTCTCGGGAAGCGCGCGCTCGTCGACCGAACAGCGGAAGGGTTGTTCGCGGATGAGACGGGACGCGTCGTCGAAGGTCTCGTCTCGAACGTATGTTGGACGGACGGTGATGGCCGGCTTTGGACGACCCCGCTCTCGACAGGGGCTCTGGCCGGGGTGACCCGTCAGTGGGTGATCGACACGTTTGACGTCTCCGAACGCGACGTGACGTTCGCGCAACTGGCCGAAGCGACCGAAATTTGGCTCACAAATTCGGTACAACAGATCGCCCCGGTGACGGAATTTGCAGGGAAGCGTTTCCCGGGACGACGAGGAGAACATTTTATCGACGCCTGGTCGGTTTTGATCCAGACGATTGAAAAGGAGAGTGCGAAATGACAAACGTGATGGGCATTTTAAACGTGACGCCGGATTCGTTTTCGGATGGCGGGCGCTATACGGCGCTTGATGCTGCGGTGGCGCACGCGAAGCAACTCGTCATAGACGGCGCCGACGCGATTGACGTCGGGGGTGAATCGACTCGCCCGGGGGCACAGCTCGTTTCAGCTGAAGACGAGATCGCCCGGGTCGTGCCGGTCATCCGTCGTTTGAAACAAGAGCTAGACGTGTTAGTCTCGATTGATACGTATAAACCGGAAGTGGCGCGAGCGGCGCTGGAAGCGGGAGCTGACATCATCAATGACGTCTGGGGTTCGAAGTGGGGAGATCGTTCGATGGCGGACGTCGCCAAAGCGTTCAACGTTCCAATCATCCTTATGCATAATCGCGACAATCGAAATTATGGTCACTTTATCGAAGAAGTCGTCGGTGACATGCAAGAGTCGATTGAAATTGCCCACGAAGCCGGGGTGCCGGATGAATTGATTTGGCTCGACCCGGGCATCGGGTTCGCCAAAGATTATGAACAGAACTTGGAGCTCTTGAATCGACTCGACGTCATCACGAACCTCGGCTACCCGGTATTGCTTGGAACGTCACGCAAGTCCTTCATCGGACAAGCGCTCGACTTACCGACCGAAGAGCGGGGGGAAGGGACGATCGCGACGACGTGTCTCGGTATTATGAAAGGCTGTGCCTGGGTAAGGGTTCATGACGTGCTCGCGAATAAGCGGGCAGCCCGGATGATGGATGTAATGTTAGGAGGCGGACAACGTGGATAAGATGTATGTGAACGGAATGCGCTTTTACGGGTATCACGGTGTGTTTGAAGAAGAGAATCGGCTCGGACAACGGTTTCATATCGATTTGATGTGTGAACTGGATCTCGCGCCAGCCGGCCAGTCCGACAATTTGGAAGACGGCGTCAGTTATGCCGGGCTTTATCAACTGACGGAAGACATCGTCACGGGGGAAGCGGTGAACCTTCTTGAAACACTTGGCGAGCGCATCACGAAGGCGGTGCTCGCCCATAGTGAGAAGATTCAAGCGGTGACGGTGAAGGTCATCAAACCGGATCCGCCCATCCCTGGGCATTACGATTCGGTCGCCATTGAGATGACACGGAGGCGAAACGGATGATTTATGTCGCACTCGGTTCAAACATTGGAGAGCGGGCAAGTTATTTGCATGAAGCGATTCAAGCGATGGAAGCGGACGGCCTTCAAGTGACGAAACAGTCGGCCGTGTACGAGACGGCACCGGTCGGTTATACTGAGCAACCTTCGTTTTATAATATGGTCGTTGAAGTGGCGACGACGCGGTCGGCGGAGGAAGTACTGTCACTCTTACAACAAATCGAACAGCGGCTCGGGCGGGAGCGGTTGTTCAAGAACGGACCTCGCACGATCGACCTTGACATCTTGGTGTTTAACGGCGAAGATATACAATCGAAGCACTTATCTGTACCGCATCCGCGGATGCATGAACGCGCTTTTGTCCTTGCCCCGCTTGCGGAGATTGCTCCGTCGCTCGAGGTGAGAGGAAAGACGGTTCAAAAGCTGCTCGTCGCCCTTCCGGAGTCGGAACGAAGCGATGTCATTCGGCTTGAACCGTTACAGTCACTTGTCAATCCGGTGTAACGTCAGTAAAAGGAAGTGGATCTATGTCAGGATTTAAGATTGGGAACGTGGACATTAAAAATCGGGCGGTCCTTGCCCCGATGGCCGGCGTCACGAATCCGGCGTTCCGACTCATCGCCAAAGAGTTCGGTGCCGGACTCGTCTGCGCTGAAATGGTAAGTGATAAAGGCATACTGTTAGAGAACGCTCGTACGTTACGGATGCTCTATGTAGATGAACGTGAGAAGCCGCTTAGCTTACAGATTTTCGGTGGGTCGAAAGAGACGCTCGTACGGGCGGCTCAATACGTTGACCAAAACACGAACGCCGATATCATTGATATCAACATGGGATGCCCTGTCCCGAAAGTAACGAAATGCGAGGCGGGCGCAAAATGGTTGCTTGACCCTGATAAAGTCTATGAGATGGTGGACGCCGTCTCGAACGCTGTCGAAAAACCGGTGACCGTGAAGATGCGTCTCGGTTGGGATGAAGAGCACGTCTATGTGCTAGACAACGTCAGAGCCGCCCAGTCAGGCGGGGCCGCGGCGATTGCCATTCATGGACGTACCCGTTCCCAACAATATGAAGGAACGGCGAATTGGGACTGGATCGGTGAGGCGAAAAAGATTGCGACCGTCCCGATTATCGGGAACGGCGATATCTCGACGCCGCAAGAAGCGAAGCACGCGATCGACCATTATGGCGTTGATGCCGTCATGATCGGGCGAGCGGCACTCGGGAATCCGTGGATGCTCTATCAGACGGTGCAATATTTAGAGACAGGTGAACTCCCGCCGGAACCGGCAGCGCGTGAGAAGATTGATATTTGTATGTTGCATCTCGATCGTCTGATTGCCATCAAAGGTGAGCTGACCGCGGTACGTGAGATGCGCCAACATGCGGCCTGGTATTTGAAAGGTCTAAAAGGAAGCGGTCCGGTTCGTAAGCAAATCAATGAAGTTGAATCTCGGGATGCGTTCGGGATTGTGCTCTATCATTTTGTCGAACAGCTCGAGCGACAAATGCAAGAAGTGTGAACTAGTGTAAAAAAGTGATTTATGGTAAGCTTGTTTGGCGAAAAAGCGATACGCAATGAGCGAACGGCTTAGGCTGTGCTGTTGGCCATCAGGTCGACAGTTTTTTATTAGAGAGAAACCTAATACGTATAGAGGAGTGAATGGAGTAGTGAGTCACGAGTTGGAAATGAACGACCAAATGCAGGTGCGTTTTGAGAAGATGACCGAGATGCGTGAACAAGGGCTTGACCCGTTCGGACGTCGGTTCGAACGCTCTGCCCATGCCGGTGAATTACATGAGCAGTATGAGGCGATTGAAAAAGAAGCCTTGGCCGAACAAGACGTCGAAGTGACGCTTGCTGGACGAATCATGACGAAACGTGGAAAAGGGAAAGTGTTCTTTGCCCATATCCAAGACGTAACAGGACAAATCCAAATCTACGTTCGTAAAAATGACGTAGGTGACGAACCGTTCGATTTATTTAAATCATCTGACCTTGGAGACATCGTCGGTGTGAAAGGGAAGTTGTTCAAGACGAATGTCGGCGAATTGTCGATTCATGTTGAGGAGTTCGAACTCTTGACGAAAGCGCTTCGTCCGCTTCCTGATAAATATCACGGCTTAAAAGACGTCGAGCAACGCTATCGCCAACGTTACTTGGATTTAATT